>NZ_JAVRCI010000035.1:0-70828 GCF_034530835.1 Nostoc sp. DedQUE12b
TGGAGGCCAAATTAATGGCAAAAGAACGCCCGCCACTAGAGGAGATGACCTTACGCCAACTACGCAAAGTTGCTAGCGAATATAGCATCTCTCGCTATAGCCGAATGCGTAAATCACAACTACTGGCATCAATACAAGAAGTCCAACGTAGCAAAAACTTACTCAGTCCATCTCGTTCATTGGAGGCACAAGAAACCGTGGAAGCTGCAAAGTTTGAATTAGGTCAGGAAGATCGTACTGGTGGATCTTTAGCTGATGTTGATGAAGGACTGGCAGATTTGCCTTCTGGCTATGGTGAAAGCCGGATTGTACTGTTACCGCGCGATCCTCAATGGGCTTACACTTACTGGGATGTTCCCAATGAACACAAAGAGGAACTGCGTCGGCAAGGCGGACAACAGTTGGCACTACGGATTTATGATGTCACCGACATAGATATCGAATACCAAAGCCCACACAGCATTCAAGAATATCCTGCTGATGAACTAGCTAGAGAATGGTATCTACCAGTTCCAGTTAGCGATCGCGATTATACAATCGATATCGGCTATCGTGCTGCTGATGGTCGCTGGTTAGTACTAGCTCGTTCTAGTAGAGTACACATTCCTCCCGTCTATCCTTCTGACTGGATTGAGGATGTCTTCATCACTGTAAATTTTGAAGAAGATTTACGTGGCAAAACTCAGTACGAACTAGTTCCTCCTGCCAAGAAGGTTCCAGCTACTACCAATAGTAATGTTGGTAATGCTGTGAATGGCAACCCCATCTACGACGAAATATTTGGTTTAGCAGAATCTGCCGAAGCACTACGGGTTGCTGGTTCTATTTTCGGCTCCCAACAAGGTGCAGTACGTCCTGAACAAGCTATTAGCTCCTACATTTTCCCATCAGGTGTAGGTCTGTGGGCAACTCCTACCGTATCTGGCTTAACCGCTTCTGGTGCAGGCATGTCAGGTGTTGGCTTCTCGGCTTCCGCCGTACCAGTGCGTCCACGCAAGTTCTGGTTAATTGCCGATGCTGAGTTGATAGTCTACGGTGCAACCGAACCCGATGCTACTGTAACTATTGGTGGCCGTCCAATTCAGCTAAATCCAGATGGAACATTCCGCTTCCAGATGTCCTTCCAGGATGGTTTAATTGACTACCCAATTTTGGCTGTAGCTGCTGATGGTGAGCAAACCCGCTCAATTCAGATGAAATTTAATCGTGAGACACCATCTCGGAATACTAACACCAAAGAAGAAGCTGTCTTAGAATGGTTTTCTTAAGTTTTGGCTCTGAGATTGGCTCCAAACTGAAATTTTAAATTATTCCCCGCTATAGTAATTCTGTAGCGGTTTTTTTATATTATTATGTCTACAAAAAAATTATTTTTGTTATTTATCTTGAGCATTAGTGCAAGCTTATTATCAGGTTGTCAAAAGATTGAAGCAAATTTAGTCCCAAAAGCTTCTAAAAGTTGCCCTGGCAAAGATGCCAAGTTCAGCATTGATTTTTTTAAAACCAATAATCAAGGTAAAAAAAATCCTAAAGGTATTAACAATGTAATTATTTTTAATCCCAAATCAGCAGAATTAGATTTTAAAGTTAATGTTGGTCTATCTCATAAACTTTACGCCAAAGATAGTAGAGGTAAACTGCGTAAAGAATATGTAGCAAAACAGTTTCGTGAACTCATCGCTGATGAGAATGCCAAGTTAAACGGACAGCTACCCATTGCTGCAATTAATGCCGACTATATAGATACTGATGATAAACCCCAAGGCTTAAATATTTCGCGTGGTGTAGAGTATTCAGGAGCATTTAAAAATAAACGTTCTTCCTTTGGGATATCAGGAGGTACACCCCAGCAGCGACAGGCTACTATTCAAGCTGGCAGAAGAAAAAACGATATTCTCAATTACAATTTAGTGGGCGGTAATGGCAGATTCTATCGTCAGGGTAAGTTTAAAGATATTTGTCAAGATTTGGGAGAATTTGCTTGTAAAAATGCAACTAATCGCTCTCTGGCAGCTATCACCAACCAAGGCTATGTAATCTTATTAGTTAATGACTTGAAAGCTAATTCCGAGATTGAATTATCTCAACTTAGTCAAGAGTTACTGCCAGATATGTTTGATAATGTCTTGGAAGGTATTGCTAGTAATAACTGTTTAGGTAAAATTAAAGAAGGAATTTTATTTGATGGAGGTATGTCTCCAGGATTGTATTACAATCAAAAAACTTATGTAGAAAACCTTGGGCCGATTGGTTCAGTTTTTTTGATTTACAAAAAATAAAATAGTTATAATTACCGCAGTTATTGCACCCCTCCCCGATGCTTTAGCGGCGTGGGTGATTCGGGTTTAATTAAGTCATTAAGCGGACATGATATAATTACCCGGAGTTGATATAGCAATCACAATTGAAAGGTGAGAAAATACTGAGATAAAAACTACCTATTTACAAGCTTTTCAGCCATTTTCTTTCTCACAATTGATTTAGGATTGCTACAGCAGATTGCAAGTTAATGAAATACAAAAATACCCCACCCTAACCCTCCCCTTGTCAAAGTGAGGGAACAAGATTTCTTATTTCCCCCCTTTATAAGGGGGGATTAAGGGGGGTAAGGATGTACTTCATTTTAAAGGCAAAATGCTGTATATCATTGGTTATTTACAAATGACCAATAACTAATGACTAATTCACAAGTCAATGCTTATTTAGGACTTTGTGATTCATCTTGATTTTTAGTTTTTTGATGAGAAAAGCGAATTCCTACAAAGATATCGTAAATAAACTCCAAAAAGTCTTTCTTTTGTCGTAACCCTGAAGTTTGATAACAGCCTTTTTCATCTAATAAAGGCTTCATTAGATAGTATGTGGACTGATATTTGTACCAGGGAATACAAGTCCATAAATGATGAATTAAATGGTAGTTCTGGCCTAAAATCAGGATGTTAAGAATTGGGCTAGGGTATACACGAGCATTTTTCCAGCGATCGCGTTCAACAAAGGGACGATGGGGCAAATAATCAAAAAACAAGCCCAGTACTAATCCCACGATTCCAGAAGGTACAACCCAAAAATTGAGAACGTACATTAAAAAATGATATTGAACTGAGATATAAACAATTGCAACAACAATTAAGCGGCTAATTAACCATTCCCATAGCTCATATTTGCGCCACAGTCGCCGTCGAAAGAAAAACACCTCATGGGACAAGAATCGAAATGCAATCATCCACAGCGGGCCACCTGTAGAAACAAAATGATCTGGGTCATCTTTGGGATGGTTGACATGAGCATGATGCTGCAAATGTACTCGTGTAAACACTGGGAAAACAAACCCTAGCATCAGGGCGCTACCATGCCCTAATATGGCATTAATAACTCGATTGCGGTGAGCAGATTGGTGACAAGCATCATGAATTACTGTTCCAGCACAATGCAAAGCAATAGTGTTAGAAACAAAACACAGCCAGTCTGGCCATTGCCAAAGCCAGTAACCGCAATGAGATAACACCAGTACTGTTACAGATGCTAAAAACAGTAGTAGTGTAGGATTGAAATCACCAGGAGGCGCTAATAATTCCTTTGGTGGAGCTTTCAGGAGTTTTTCTGGTTTTGAAGTTACTGTTCTTACTTCTGTATCTACTACGTCTTTTAAGATGACTTCCAAGTTATTGCCATTTAGCTTTTTATAGTCATCAACGGCTGGGTCGATGATGATTAGGCTTTTGTCCGGGATGTCAAAAAAATTAGGATCTAAAGAGGTCATAATTTTCCTGGTCTTGATTCGTTGATAAAATGGGTTTTAAATCCCAAACTCAGCCAGCACAGAATAGATTTCTTGCCCCGATTAAAGAGATGAAAAGATTGAAAATTTAGCCAATACTCTTCTCTATTCAAATTAGGTATGGACTGTAAGAGATAGGGAATAGAAAAATTTTTGAATTACTTGCTACGCTACACACATAAACAAAATATTTTATTTTTCATTTCGGGAGTTGCTCCTGTTACTCATAATGCCAGCAACAACGGCATACATAGATTTTGGTTTAATGTCGACATTTATCGATTTGCCCAGTCAATGTTTTTTGCGATGTGCTGAAATTGTGCTTTGTTATTGCTTTTGTGAAAAGCAATTTTAAACAATATAAAGAATACAGTTATTTTAATGATAAATGCAAGAGTTATATCGGGATTTGACGTATAATAAAAATATTTTAGACACAGATATCATACTTCTAACAAAATGCTTATTTTATTTTATGAAAAAATAATTATCTCTTTTCCTGGCTGATGCAATAAGTATATATACTAGCGATCGCTTATCCTCTTTCGATTCTATGCAGTTGCTGTCTTCTTCTTTTAACCAAAACTCCATCGCTGGAGTTTACTGGTAGGCAAAATAGGGAAAGCTTCATGCAAACCATGACACTTCTTTGTGGAGCATACCACTTTCTACTCTGATTCTGAGTTCGAGACGACCAAAAAGATCAAATTTCTATATTATTTAAGAACAAAGATTTTGCTATGCGTCAATTATTACTAGTTTTGTCCAGTATACTAACTTTCAGCAGTTTAAATCCCCTCGCCATGACAATAGCAGGCACAACGCCTGATTTATCTGAGATCCGCTTAGTTCAAAAGCTCAACTGCAATAATCCTCAAACTCAAGCAGCAATTAATGAATGTACGAAGTTGTCTTATCAGAATGCAGATAAAAAACTGAATCAGGTTTATCAACAAGTAATATCTTCATTAGAAAGGCCTAGAAAACAAAAATTGATTGCTGCACAGCTAGCATGGATCAAGTTTCGAGATACCAATTGTGAGTTTGAAAGAAGCAGATATGAGGCCGGAAGTATTGCCTCTACCATTTATTCTGGTTGTTTGGAAGATACTACAAAACTGCGTACCCAACAATTACAAGAATATCTGAAAACTGACCCTTGATCTGAAAGCAGGCTAGAAGAAGCTTTTAGAGATTCGACTTGTTGCATGAATTTAAAGCCCTCACCCTAAATCCCTCTCCCACGCTTGGGAGAGGGACTTTTAAATTTGCATTTTTGCAAGAGGTTTATTGAGTCAGAGACTCAATGAATGCATTCCCAGGCAGCAGCCTGGGAACGAGGAAGGACGAGGAAAGTTTTTAACTACTAGTTGTCACTGGGAACTAGAGTAATTATCTTTTTCTGAGATTAACGCAAACCTAAAATTTC
Source organism: Nostoc sp. DedQUE12b (assembly GCF_034530835.1). Taxonomy (NCBI): domain Bacteria; kingdom Bacillati; phylum Cyanobacteriota; class Cyanophyceae; order Nostocales; family Nostocaceae; genus Nostoc; species Nostoc sp. DedQUE12b. Next base: position 5,208 of record NZ_JAVRCI010000035.1, read on the forward strand.
GGAAATCGCCGCTACAATATCCAAATAAAAGTTGCCTTTCACCGCCCGAAACAACTCAAATTTAGAATCAGGGGCACCAAAAAACGGTCTGAGAAACCATCCTAACTGCATACCAACAAAGGCATAAAGCAATAACCAGGATCTTAAAATAGTGGTGCGGGTTTTTTTACCAACTTCATCTTGTTGAGAAAGTAATTGCATTCCTTCATACAGGAATTTAACGCCAAATACGCCTGTAATGCCAAAAATAAATACATTCAGTAATTTAAAAAATTGATAAGAATCGGGTGTAGTTATTAGAAAAAATAGCGTAACTGGTGCCAAGCTAAATAAAAGTACGCTGATCACTGATACAGATGTGAGTAATACAACGAAATGCTGTAGAATACTGCTGCGAGAACCAAACAAAACATTAAAAAAGAATAATGTCGGGAAACAAATAATCAGTGTGATTAAATAGAATACCGGAAGCTTAATAGCACCAGATAATGCCTGTCCCCAACTGTGGGATGCACCGATAATTGCTCCATAAAGGGCAAAGAAAATAGAACTAGTTACGAACAGAGAACTAATTTTATTTTGTAATCTGATTCCCAGACGAATTTCTTCTAAGAATGATTGGCGATCGCGCAGCAAATTAACCAAAACACCAAATTGTTCAATCCCGCGAGTTTGCTTCTTCAGCATAATTTTATAAGTTGTATATTTTGTGAAATTACTAATGACTAATTAACGGAATCCAAAGAGATAGCTAAGAGATTTAATGACGCTTAAATAGAAATTCCCTTCTCTTTCGCGGAATAGTTCAAAGACAGAACCAGGTGTGCCGAAAAACGGTCTGAGAGTCCATCCTAACTGACTGCCTACGAAAGCGTAAAGAAATAGCCAAAATTGTAAAATTTTCTGGCGGGTTTTACTACCTTCATCATCTTGTTCTAAAACTAAACTCGTGGCTTGATATAAAGACGAAACACCAATAAATCCAGTTATGGCAAAGATAAAGACATTTAACAGAATTAAAAACTGATAATTATTGGTGGTAATTAAGAAAAACAACGTGATAGGAGCAAAGCTAAATAAAAGTACGCTCGTGACTGAAACCGCAGTTAAAACTAATGCTAAATGCTGTGCAAAACTCCGCTTGGAACCAAAAATGATGTTTGCAAAGAACAACGTCGGGATACAAATCAAAAGTGTGATTAAATAAAGCGCTGGGAGTTTAATGGCGGAAGATAAAGCTTGCATCCAGCTATGATATGCACCAATGATTCCGCCATAAGCGGCGATAAATAAGGAACTGCAAACCAGTAGCGAAATGATTTTATTTGGTAATCTCGTACCTTGGCGAATTTCCTCTAGAAATCCTTGGCGATCGCGCAGGAATCCAATTAGCACTGCAAAGTATTTGATTCCTGATGATTTCCGTTCCATCATGTTATCCTCACACAGGTAAAATTCTAAGTTTCATCTGAGTAATCACCGCCAGAACCATACTTCCAAGCATCAATCAAACGATGCCAATAATATTGTTGCTCTTTTGGTTGATTCTTAATCCATGTTTCTAGCATTGGACTTAGCGAAAACAAGGCAGTGTATACACCTAAATTACTGTAATGTAACATCCAATCTAACAAACTTGCCAAACCTACTTGCGGAATTATCTTGGCAACTATTCCCGGATGATATAAACCAGTTTTTAACAGTGTTTGCGTTAGTGCCGAAAATTGCACTATATCTTGTAAAAATGGTTTTAACACTGGCGTACCCAACTGTTGCATTTCTTGAAATACCGCTGAGAGTAATTGGTTAATTTGATCTGGAGCAATTTTTTGATTTACACCCACACTCATCGCCCTTTGAAACAACCAGGTAACAGTCAAACTTGGCTGATAGGGTTGCAGCGGTGTTAACGCTTTTGCAGATAGTTGTTCTGTTTCTAGCGCTTCGGAAATGCCATAAGTTAAACGCTTCAGGTGACGCACCATTGCCCCAAAACCACCAAAACTCAAGGGAGATTGACTACCACTGCTATCTCCTACTGGTAGAATGTGATTCCAAGGGGTTTTTAGCGGACTTTGGCGATAGGTGGGAAAGAAACCAAATAGTGCCCGTTGAAATTTCAGGTTGCTTAATTCCACTCCCTGATATTCTGGAAGAAGACGCAGATATTCCTCAAACATAGCTTCTAAACTCAAACGTTGAGGTTCTGCATCCATGTAGGTAAACAAATAAGTGGTTCTGCCATCTCTAGCTGGGAAGGCTTCCCAGAAGTATTGGCATTGATTCTGCAAAGATGTGAATGATAATAATAAATCGCCTGAGTTATTTTCTGGAAAACCTTGAGCGCAACTTCCTACAACTAAGCACAGCGCATCTGGTTTTTTGCCTTGGCGTGCTTGTTGGGTGATGGGTGAAAAATGTCCCATCGCGTCGATTAATAAGCGAGTTTTGAATTGGTTATTTACCATCACACCATCGGGATAAACCACTGCTTCGGTAAAGGGTGTGTTTTCTAATAACTTTCCTCCAGCGGCGAGAAATCGAGTTTTCAAGGTAGCGAGTAGATAAACTGGATCTACGCCGATATTCAAGACATCCTCTACCCAAACTTCTGTACCGCCAGCAAAACTAACTCGCGCTGGGTTATATTGAGTGGCGATCGCACTTGCTAATTCTTCCTCAGTCAGCAAGTTTAATTCCACAAATACATCTAATTCTTTGCGAGAAATATTCCACTCTTGTTCCCTCCCCCGCAAAATTCCCCGTTCCAACAACGCCACCCGCAATCCCTTCACCGCCAAGGCGCAACCAATTAAAATGCCCAAAGTGCCACCGCAGATTAGCACATCGAAATCTACAACGTCTAAAGGCTGTTGACTTTCTTTAACTAAGGTTGGTACTGGTGCGGTGTTTTCGCGCATAGATGTTAAGATGCGATCGCCTTGGCGCAATCCTCCTAAAACATCGCCTGGTAATTGGGAAAGAATTTCTTCAGTTAAAGACATTTTGGAAAAATTCAACTCTACATTCCAAAACTACCTGAGAATGAAGAAAGTAGCTGAATAAAAAGACCTCTCCCTGGTTTTACTACGTAAAAACGTCCCTCTGCGAGTCAGCTACGGTGTATAGATAAGTCTGAAGTATTTTACGAATCTGGTTGTTACCCCACCCTAACCCTCCCCGTATGTATTGGGGAGGGAACTAGATTTCTTTTTTCCCCCCAATGCATCGGGGGGATTAAGGGGGGTAATTCGACTTTTGTATAGTCGGCAAGGGAGAGAATTGAGCTTTAATTTAAAGCTAGGAGAGGTTTGTCTAACTTACGTTAAATTATCCCAAACCGAATAGTTTTGCGATCGCAGGCAATAATTTATTACCCGCTTCAACTAGGGAAGCAACAGCAGGTAAGCCTGTAAATATTCCTTTCAACATAGTGATTGCTGTTTTTGCCGTCTTCTGCTTGGTGGATTCTTGAGGATTTTTACCCGCTTCTGCCAAAGTGTTCACCTGTTCTAGCGCTTCGGCTTTCTCTTCTTCTGGTAAATATGTGGATTGGATGATTGCATCTTGCAACTGCGACAATAATTCTTTGATTCCTGGTTTCTCGGCATCGGTTGCATCAGGTAACTGATTGAGGGCAATACTCACGTTACCGCTAATGGTTCCTAGATTAGCAATAGAATTATTGCCAGCGATACCGCTAACATTACTGCTGCCTTCAATATTGATGCCACTGATATCTGACATGATGGTATTTCCTTGAGTATAAAATTTCGGCTGCTTGAGAGCAGTATCTACCATATTTTCTAAACTAATAATGCGCTTATCTTTTTCTACCAGCAATAATTGCTGACTCTGCGATAAAACTTTGAGTTGATTATAGTCATCAAAATATTCTGCACTCAGTTGAGATTTATCACTACCTGCTGCGGTTTTGGCTCTGAGCAAGATTTTATCATCGCCGCGTTTCTCCATTGCCACGATTTCTAACTCAGCTTCGGGATGGTTTTCGGCAAGGTTTTTGAAAGCAATGGCAACAGCACGGGGGTCAACGCCTTGATTATGATAAAGGTCGAGGGTGTCAAAAATTGGCTTGATAAAGTCGGCAAAATCCCCGTCTGCAAATATCTCTTGTTTATTATCAGGTTTGCGGAGGGGGTCAGGATCTTCTTTGGTGGGTAAGCGCATGAAGACATATTCACACCTCACCCCATGCAATTTAGTTGTATTTGTAATGCCCCAATCTTCGATGTACGCGCCTGTGAGAGTTGCACCTGTTAAATCTGTGCCGTCTAGTTGTGTTTGCTTCAGCCTTGCTCTTGACAAATCGGCATCTTGCAAATTAGCTTCACTGAGATCAGTACTGATAAAACTGGCATCTACTAGGTTTGCTTTTTGTAAGTTGACACCTCGCAGTGATAGACCATTAAAATTTTTGTCTTGTCCTTGTCCTGTAATTACTAGTTTGCGTACTTGTGGTTTTTCAAGATAAGTTGCACCAACACGAGCGCGATCAAGCTTTTTAGCTTGGAATAAACAAGTATTAGTTAGATTAGCAGCTTCAAAATTAGTGTTTTTCAACGTCGCCGCAGTAAAATTAGCATCTGTTAAATCAGCTTTGCAAAAAGTTGTACCACCCGTGTTAGTGACAGCAGTCTTTAAACACTCGTCAGCTATTGCTATAGAAAAAGGCACAATACCAGCTTCAACCTTAGCTCTAGCTGTAGATATAATTGCGCCTCTAGAGCCAATTACAGCTAAGTATATAAACCCCAAAAATGCTAAAACAACTGGCACACCACCAGCTAAAACAAGATCAAATATAGATAAAGAGCCAATCACAACTACTGAGATAATCAAAGCTAAAAACAAAGCTATAGTCCCAGCTAGAGCTAAAACCAGATTTGCAGTCAGAGCAACAACCAAGTTTTTATAGTTATACCTAGAAGCAACTATAGCTACGCTGATAACTACCAGTACAGCTATTAGTAAAGCCACAATTACAGATTTTGATAGGGCGGATAAAACCAATAAGGCTGTTACTGACGCTACACCAATTGTCCAACGGCGTTGTAGTCCGGCTTTGGCATGGCTGAAGTTTGCACCTGTTAAATTAGCATTGGTGAAGTTTGCCCCTCGGATGTCGGCATAGCTAAAGTTTGCACCCACAAGGTCTTGTCTACCTTTGAAGTTGCGTCCTCGGAGATTTTGACCGGAGAAGTCTAAAGCCATGTTCCACTTTACGGAGGTGAGCGAATTTTACTATACGCTCACCCCTGTAAATTCAGGAATGGTTAAATATATTTGTTAGTTGAGGATAAAAGGTGCAACTTCTAGGCTCAGAAGGTCATCATTGAGCCTCAGAAGTCAATAATATAATAAAGAAGGAAACAAATCGATCATAAATAGTGTTAAGTGTAGAAATAACTATGGAATCAAAGCAAGATGACGTTACTATTCTTCAGGAAGCTGAGAAGCGTTTACGGCGACTCTCTCCAGAAAGGCTGCGGATAGTGAGTGATTTTCTAGCTGATCTAGAAGAAAAAGAAGAAAATGAGGCGACAACGGAACTTTTGAATGTCCCTGGTTTTGAGCAAGCTTTGCATGAAGCTATGCAGGAAGCTGAGGCTGGGGAAGTGGTGTCATTTGACAGTATTCGTCGTCATGTATGAACTGGTACTGACTCGCAAAGCACAGAAGTTTTATCAAGAAGTAGATGCATCACTAGCGGAACGACTAAACCGTTGCTTTGACCAACTGCGGCAGAATGCTTACGAACATCCAAACATCAAGCGGCTGAAAGGTGATTTCGCAGGTCTTTTTCGCTATCGAGTTGGTGTCTGGCGAGTTGTTTATAAAGTGGATGAAGAACAGCAACTAATTACTATTTTACTGATAGCCCATCGGAGCGATGTATATCGGTAAGTGTTTAGTGTATCTCAAGTATTAATGTAGATATAGGCACAGATGTCTTTTACCGATAGCACATCGGTAGTAATTAAGAGTTCACTTCCGTCCTGCCAAGACTTGTTCGGCACTCAAATCCAACTGTGGAAAAGTAAAAGAGATAATGCGTTCTTGTCCTCGGAATGCAACAGCATCATAGAACCCTTCTACTAGGGTGCATATTGTTACTATCTCTTGAATCGGGTCAACAATCCAATATTCGGGAATTTCCAGAACAGCATACTCAGAACGTTTGCTGCGATAGTCTGTAGTTTGTGTAGATTCGCTGACGACTTCTACCACTAATATGGGAGGAGTTTCATTGAGTTCGATAACAGCTTCTCGATTAGAAAGTGCTTCCCACTGCTGTGTTGGTAATACTACTACATCTGGAATTCGTGAGGTGTCCCAGCGTCCCCCTCGTGGCGAACGCACTCCGACAGAAAACTTTTGTGCTGTCCAATTCTGACTCATTTTGGCACTTTCATCATCAAAGCTTCGTTCTAAAAACTTGGAGATGCCACCGTGCTTGCCAGTGCCAAGACTCATGGGAATTAATTCTCCATCTACCAATTCATATTGGGTATCCGTGCCATCGTTATACTTAAGATACTCTGCAAAAGTAAATTTTTTTGTGGTTGCAGTCATAGCGATACCTACGGCGGTCACTGAGCTTGTCGAAGTGCGGGCTGCGCCTATGCAATTCTCATCGATGACTCAATACAGTTATTCTACTTGCATTACAGGAAATCTTGGTGTATGAAACCACCCTGCTTCCGCCTTGCGGTACTAGGTGGTCGTTGACCAATAGAGTCGAGGACTTTGCAACTAAATAATATCAATATTCGTTATTTGCTTGCGATCGCTTCCAGCGGGCGGTTACGCCATCGCAGTTTTTGCTTATCCTTCTAGAGAGGCAGAAGGTGACAACCTACTACCTCATGCCCTCTTCAATCTTCGTCAAGGGCTGGGAAAGCTTCTTCAAGCTGCCACAACCGATCTTTATTTTCAACAAACCAAATACGAGTTTCTGGAGTTAATTTACTCCAAATGTCTTCAACAGGGATGTGAGGAGATGCATACTGGTACTGCTGACCAAGTGATTTGAGATTATCTGCAACATCACCGGGAATTCCGAATTGTTCCCAGTCAACTGTTATATGTCTTCCCGAAACTCCGGCTGTGGGGTCGAAAACCAGTTGTGCCGATCTGACTAAATCAGCAAAGTGTTTCGGTTTAAGTTTGGTAATTTCCTGAATTTGGAGTAATTCGTTATGTTCTTGAGACATGATCGCCGCAGTGGTAAAGATTAGTGGTGTATTGAACTTACTGCCAGAGATTTCTATCCCAATATTTCTTAGTTTAGCGCAGAGCCACTAACTCGATCGTGACTTAACCACACAAGGGGTTTGAGCAAATCTTTTGAGGTGAGCAAATTTACCACACATCTACCAGTACAATATCTAAGCTAGTAATGAAAAGTTTGTAGTAAGCACTTTAGTGCTTAGAAAAATAATGACTAAAGTCCTTACTACGAACTGTTTTCAGTACTTATTTTAGTGACGAGTGTAGGAACGCTCAAAGCGAGTTTTGAGTGTATGAGCCATAACAGAGATGACAATTGCTGCTATGGAAACTGATATTGCTGCTATTTTGATTCTATAATCATCTGCAAGTATCGCTACAGCAGCTAGAGCGATCGCTACTCCTATACAACCTTGTTTGACCCTATTTGTCACTTGATAAGCTCGATTGCAAGAACTACAAATAAGTGTATGTCGCGAAAATCTGTCTGGCAAAATCAGCTTTGAATTCAACTCGCTATTCTCAACATTTTTCCATGTGGAATAGCCTTGATAAAAAGGCAAAGATGACCCAAATTTATCTAGCCACTTACGGAACTCAATCACTAATGTGTCAGATGTTTTTAAAGGCAAGTATAATTCTTTGAGACTTCTTCCTAATCGCTCAATTTCTGCCTGTTGTCCCGCAATCAAAGGCAAATCCTGCTCCAATATTTTGTTCGTATTCAAGTGATCGAGCCAGCGCGGCCTCAGCTTGACTCCCCAAGTCATGAAATTACGATAACCTCTAGCTAAAAGACGGCATCGCCCTTTACCTAAAGGAATTGAATACAAAGCTAGTCCAAATGTCCAATCTTTTTTTTCAATATAAGCAGTGTTCAGCACAAGACTTGGAGCAACAAAATCAATATATTTCCAGGGTTCATTTGATTTGTTAGCTCCCCGCCACCTGCCTTTAACCCCCTGAACCGAATTCTCTAGCACTTCCATTTCTAGCGGTTGGGCATTTTTCCGATTACCACCCCCTCTAGTGCCATTATGGCTAATAGCAACATGAGCAGGATCGATGACATTTTCTACTAAATATGTTTGGTCGTAAGGCAGATCCAATGTAAAGTCTGCACACACAAATCCTGACTTATCTAAATCTGGCAAAATTGGAATAATTTCATCAACAGCAGTTTCTTTTTCGCCAGCCCACACCCAAATCATGCCTTGGCGTTCCACAACTTTAAAGGATGGCACGCAAGCATTGACTGGAATTTTTGCATCTGTTGCTAATTGAGGAATGTGCAGACATTGGCCATCACTGCCAAACTGCCAGCCGTGATATAAGCATTCAATTTTGCCGTCAATAATTTGTCCTTCAGAAAGTTTCGCTGTACGGTGAGGACAACGATCTGCTAAACAGATAAATTGTCCATCTTTGTTTTTGAACAAAACCAAAGGTTCATCGTACAACGAAAAGCTATGAGGGCGGTTAGCAGGTAAGTCTTTGACGAAAGTGACGGGATACCAGCATTGCCTCCAGTTAAATTCTTGCTTTTCCTCAAGTTTCTCAAAGGTAGAAGTTGGTGGTGTCGCCTGTAGTGTTTCTGTTTCTAATGACATATTTTTCTCCAGGTTTCTATTATTTTATACTTTGGGATTAGTAAATCTTTAGTCCCAGAGATAGAAAATTTCTAGGGTAAAACTTCAAAAGTTAACAATGAGAAAGCATTCAGGCATTTTGAGTAAGTCAAAAGTAATTTTGCTTGCGGAAAATACTGAAATTAGTAAGCAAACTGGGGTTTGAATAAGTCAAAGTTCATTTTGCTTACGGAAAACACCAAAATGAGTAAGCATTCAGGCATTTTGAGTAAGTCAAAGGTCATTTTGCTTGCGGAAAACACCAAAATGAGTAAGCAAACTGGGGTTTGAGTAAGTCAAAGGTCATTTTGCTTACGGAAAACACCAAAATGAGTAAGCAAACTGGGGTTTGAATAAGTCAAAGGTGATTTTGAGAAAGCATTTAAGTATTTTGAGAAAGTAAACTAGGTATTTTTATAAAGCAATGATAATTTTTGCTCAAGTAATCAGCGAATATACTTGACAATTAAAAATTGTGTCTGCACAAATCTAAGTCGGCAATCAAATAACTTTATAACTTTTCTATAACTTGTAATTATTGATTTGTTTATAGAAGAATTACCTTAGCTACTCACTTTCGATCAGAACTGTAACAGCTGCGATCGCAATCAACATTTCGTCATTTTTATCGTTGAGTTCGGGAATCGCCCGCCCTTGAACGATCATCCCTCCAGATTCTACGGTGAGGGTTTTTCGACCAAATGGTAATACAGCAAGTACTTCTTCTTCCCTAACTTGTTCTGGGTATGGCACTGCTACCTGAACTTCTATAATCATTTCATTGGGGTGACTTAAACCTGCAACTTCCCAAACACCTGGTAAGGCATTGTGAGCGATCGCATTTCGTACTGCCCTAGATGCTGCTACTGTTGGTTCTTGTCCATGCTGATCTATTCCCATCCCCATCTCAATAATCAACCGTTTACGTACCATTGCTACCTCCAGTAAATTCTGCACCTTTCACTACCAAAGGCAGCTATTCTAAGGGCAAGAGGCAAAATAAATACTGCATCTCTTCTCTACAAGACCCTTCACGCAGAGTCCTGCAATGAAACCCAGACATGCTAATTGCACCCTCCTGCCTCCTATTTGCTGCCTACTTTACAACAGACGTTGCAAGCGACTCAAACGCTCTGAGTAACTTCTCATCACCTCTATAGCAAACATGGGTGTTTCCTGAACGGCAAACAGAAACTCTTTCTCATCAAGGAAAACCAGTTTGCTATCCACCTTGGAAATAGCTGTGTAAGTTCTATTTTTGACTCCTACAAGTACCCCAACACCAAAAACTTCGCCTGTTTGAATGGTTTCTACAACCTTGCCATTGACTAATATATCTATCTGTCCTTCCAAAATGCCGTACATATTATCACCAGGCTGTCCTTCTTCAAAGATGACTTGGCCTGCTGAAAATGCTTGAGGGTCGGGTTGTTTTTGAAAGATACCGACTGTTACAACAGGACTTAACATTAGAGCAACCCCGAAATTCTTTGTTTTTCAACGAAATCTTTTGATAGCTTTAGGCGAACCCAAAAAAGTATACTACTTTCTGCTGATAAACTCTCAATCTCCGCAAAATTCCTGATTAGTCTCCTAATCGCCTAGATACCTCTCCCTAGTTTCTACGCAAAACCGTGCCTCTCGCCCATCCGAGAGAGACAGTTTTACCCCACCCTAACCCTCCCCGATGGATTGGGGAGGGAACTAGATTTTCTTGTTTCCCCCCTTTATAAGGGGGGATTAAGGGGGGTAATTTGACTTGTGTAGACCGTAGCAAAGTTGAGAGAAGGGCTGGGGGGAAGGTCAAATAATACTTATCAAACTCACGTTCAAATAGTGAATTTTGGATTTCAGGCTATCTTCTATAATTAGTAAAACCTGCACACCTAATTCTAGGCATGAGACTGTGACCGAATCAGGAAGTTACAAAGATACTGTCAACCTACCCAAGACTAACTTTGATATGCGGGCAAACGCCATCAAGCGTGAGCCAGAAATCCAAAAATTTTGGGAAGAAAATAAAATTTACGATCGCCTCTTTGAAAATAACCCCGGCGAATTATTTATACTGCACGATGGGCCTCCCTACGCTAATGGCTCACTCCATATTGGTCATGCCTTAAATAAAATTCTCAAAGATATTATTAACCGCTACCAAATATTACAAGGGCGTAAAGTTCGCTACGTCCCTGGTTGGGATTGTCACGGATTGCCAATTGAGTTAAAAGTTTTGCAGAACATGAAGTCAGCAGAACGGCAAAATTTAACATCTTTACAACTGCGGCAAAAGGCGAAAGAATTTGGACTAACGACGGTAAACGATCAGCGCCAAAATTTTAAACGCTACGGTATTTGGGGTGATTGGGAAAACCCTTATCTAACTCTGAAGCCGGAATATGAAGCGGCTCAAATTGGCGTGTTTGGTCAGATGTTCTTAAAAGGTTACATCTATCGCGGTTTAAAGCCCGTTCACTGGAGTCCTAGTTCTCATACCGCTTTGGCTGAAGCTGAGTTGGAATATCCTGAAGGTCACGTTTCCCGCAGTATCTATGCAGCTTTTGCAATCACAAGTTTGGCGTCAGCTGTAAAACCAGTGTTGGCGGAATATCAGTCAGATTTGGGTGTGGCTATCTGGACAACTACACCTTGGACAATTCCGGGGAATTTGGCTGTGGCAGTGAATGCAGATTTGAATTATGCAGTGGTGGAAGTGGAACCCCCCCCCCCCACCCCCACCCCGCAAGCAGGGAGGGAGAGTGAGGAAGTTTCTTCCCCCTCTCCGTTAACGGAGAGGGGGACTGAGGGGGTGAGGTTCCGCTATCTCATCGTTGCTGCTGATTTAGTCGAACGTTTATCTTCAACTTTGGGAGTTGAGTTAACTGTAAAAGCCACGTTCAAGGGGAATGATTTAGAACATACTACTTACCGTCATCCCCTATTTGACCGTGAAAGTCCGATTGTTGTCGGTGGTGATTACATTACTACTGAATCGGGTACGGGGTTGGTACATACTGCCCCCGGTCATGGTCAAGAAGACTACATTGTTGGTCAGCGTTATGGTTTGCCCATCCTTGCACCAGTGGATGACAATGGCAATTTTACCGAAGAAGCGGGACAATTTGCGGGGTTAAATGTGCTGGGTGATGGGAATCAGGCGGTGATTGATGCATTAAATGCGGCTGGTTCTTTGTTGAAAGAAGAACCATATCCCCACAAATATCCTTATGATTGGCGGACGAAAAAGCCGACAATTTTCCGCGCCACTGAACAATGGTTTGCTTCGGTGGAAGGATTTAGAGAAGAAGCATTAAAGGCGATCGCCACGGTAAAATGGATTCCAGCCCAAGGTGAAAATCGGATCACGCCAATGGTGGCGGAACGTTCCGATTGGTGTATCTCTCGTCAACGCGCTTGGGGTGTACCCATTCCCGTTTTCTACGATGAAGCCACGGGAGAACCACTGCTGAATGAGGAAACTATCAACCACGTCCAAGGAATCATCGCCGAAAAGGGTTCCGATGCTTGGTGGGAATTATCAGTTGAGGAATTATTACCCGAATCTTATCGTAATAATGGTAAGTCGTACCGCCGGGGTACAGACACAATGGATGTATGGTTTGATTCTGGCTCATCTTGGGCAGCTGTTGTCCAACAGCGTCCAGAGTTACGCTACCCTGCTGATATATATTTGGAAGGTTCCGACCAACATCGCGGTTGGTTTCAATCCAGTTTGCTCACCAGTGTAGCGGTAAATGACATTGCGCCTTACAAAACTGTACTAACTCACGGCTTCGCTTTAGACGAACAAGGGCGAAAGATGAGTAAGTCAGAAGGAAATGTTGTTGACCCAAATACAATCATTGAAGGCGGGAAAAATCAAAAAGTAGAACCGCCCTACGGTGCAGATGTATTGCGATTGTGGGTATCATCGGTTGACTACTCCGGCGATGTTCGCATTGGCAAAAACATCATTAAGCAAATGAATGATGTTAGAGGTAAGATTCGCAATACGGCGCGGTTTTTGTTGGGTAGCTTGGATGATTTTGACCCAGAAAAAGATGCAGTTCCGTTCGAGGAATTACCAGAACTTGACCGTTATATGCTGCACCGCATCACCGAAGTGTTTGAAGAAGTAACCGAAGCCTTTGAGAGTTTCCAATTCTTCCGCTTTTTCCAAACAGTGCAGAATTTCTGCGTGGTGGATTTATCCAATTTTTATTTAGATGTTGCCAAAGACAGGCTGTACATCAGTGCAAAAGATGCTTTCCGCCGTCGCAGTTGTCAAACGGTGCTGAAGATAGCAATAGATAATTTAGCACGAGCGATCGCACCAGTACTATCCCACACCGCCGAAGATATCTGGCAATATCTCCCTTACAAAACACCTTACAAATCAGTGTTTGAAGCTGGTTGGGTGCAGATTGAAGAAAAATGGCGTAATCCAAAGTTAGCGGAATTTTGGTCAGTGCTGCGACAACTCCGCACCGATGTGAATAAAGTGTTGGAACAAGCCAGGATAGAAAAACTCATTGGTTCTTCTCTGGAAGCGAAAGCTTTGATTCACATACCTGACAAACAATTAAGTGATGCTATCAAAGCCTTTAACCCTGTGAAGGGTAACGGGATTGACGAACTGCGGTATTTATTGCTGACTTCCCAAGTGGAATTATTAGACTCTGCTGAAGGATTGCAAGAATTAGAATATACAGCGCAGACAGAAGACTGGGGAATTGGTGTAGTAAAAGCAGATGGGCAAAAGTGCGATCGCTGTTGGAACTACTCTACTCATGTGGGAGAATCAGCAGAACATCCCCTAATTTGCGAACGATGCGTTGCAGCTTTAGCTGGAGAGTTCTAAAAGCAAAAATTCCACGGTAGGAGTGAAAAAGAATATAGAGACGAGCAGTGCTAAGTCTCTATTAGAGTTCTGTATAATATGTCCGGTTAGATTACTTGTTAAACCCGAATCACCCTATCCCAAACCCTTCCCCGCCTGCGGGGAGGGAGACAAAGCACAGCTTTGGCGGGGTGGGGTTCTTTTATTATCGCTAATTTGGCGGACATGATATAACGCCTATTTAATTTCTAGGAATGTCTTTTTAACTGGATGAAGTCCGCATAAGCGTAGTTCGCTTGTATAGCCTAGTACAGAATGGCGTAAATAAACATACCATTTCAAATGGCGCAAGAGCTTGGAATATAATTCTTTTGACTTTTGACTTCCGCCTTGCAGGACTAGTCATTCCCAGAAATTACGCAATGGGCACAAAGTTAAATATTTGATTAAATTAGGTTGCATTCAGCGACTAAAAAAATATTTTACGTAATACACATTCTGGTTATTTCGTATTATGCAGAAGTTCTAAGTGTAATATACTTTGTCAAAAAAAAATTGGGTATTATTACTGAATCTTTGTCAGTATTTTCACTGTATTATCTTCAGTTAAAGAGCAAAACCAATAGATTATTAAGAAAATCTAAAGGTATGGATTAATACGTAGAATTTAGTTTAAAACATCCATTAACTCAATCAAAATTTAAGAGAAACAGAGATATGTCAAATAAAGTTGCTAAGGAATTGGCTGATTTTCTACTGCAAATAGAACAGCGATCGCAGCTTCATGCAGGCTATCCATATAATTTAAGTTGTGATTACAGTGCGATCGGCAAATTTTTCAATTTTCTGTTAAATAATGCTGGAGATCCATATATTGAACCAGATTTTGGTCTCCATTCTCGTAAGTTTGAGCAAGAAGTATTATCTTTTTTTGCCCAACTCTATAAAATTCCAGAAAATCAGTTCTGGGGTTATGTTACTGCTGGCGGAACTGAAGGTAATTTATATGGAATGTTCTTAGCAAGAGAAATCTACCCTAATGGCATTCTTTACTCATCACAAGACTCTCATTACTCCATACCAAAAGCAGCAAAATTATTCCGCATCCAACACAATGTTGTTAACTCACAAATTAATGGAGAGATGAATTATGAGCATTTTGAAAAACTCATTATTGAAAATCGCAATTATCCTGCGATCGTCAATTTAAATATTGGGACTACTGTCAAAGGCGCAATTGATAACTTAGATAAAGTTCTCGGAATTTTAGAGCGCAATCAAATTAAAGATTATTACATTCATTGTGATGCCGCTCTTTCAGGATTAATATTACCCTTTCTAGATGGCGCTCCACAAGTTAACTTTCAAAAACCCATAGATAGTATAGCTATTTCTGCTAAATTCATTGGTTCACCCTTGCCTTGTGGTGTAGTTTTAACCAAGAAAAAATGGGTAGAAAAAGTTGAAACAGAAATTGAATATATTGGTTCATCAGATACAACCATTCTGGGCTCTAGGAACGGTCATACCCCTCTGATTCTTTGGTATGCAATAAAAACCAGAGGTTATGATGGATTAGCCAAAGAAGCAAAAACCTGTATAGATAATGCTCAATATCTTTTCCAACAACTTAAAATCAGAGAATATCCATGTATGCTCAATAAATTTTCCAATACCGTAGTGTTCCAAAAACCTTCTCAAAAGTTAATTAAAAAGTGGCAGTTAGCAATTTATGAAAATTGGGTACACATTGTAGTCATGCAAAATATCGATCGTCACAAAATTGATACTTTTGTTAACGAGCTTTTGTTAGAAGAAGGATTGCTTGATAACGTAGATAATTTTCAGCTACAGTCAGCACTACACTAAGAATAGATTGTCAAGTGAAATTAATCACCCAGTTTAACAAAGTGTTTCTTTAAACAGAATTTGCTCCCAAAATTTTATCTTTTTAAAAAGTTTTTTCCGCACAAGTTAGCAGCAAGGAGTATTTCTACTTCTGACCGTTCCATAGGTGGTAAGAAGAAATACCCTTGCCCATAATCACATTGTAAAGCCTTCAATTGTGCTAATTGGTCTACAGTTTCTATGCCTTCTGCTGTTACAGACATATTTAAATTATGGGCTAATGTCACAATCGCTCGAATAATTTCTAAATTTTCTCCTCGACTACCTATACTGGTGACAAAAGAGCGGTCAATTTTAATGGTTTTAATTGGTAGGCGATGTAAATAACTTAAAGATGAATAGCCAGTCCCAAAATCATCCATGTGCATCTCGACATTCAGCGCTGTTAATTGGGAAAGCACATTAGTAGCTAATTCAAAATTATCCATCAACAAGCTTTCAGTAATCTCCAATTTCAAAAAGCATGGCTCCAGTCCAGTTTGCTGCAAAATATGTTTAACCTGTTTAAACACATCAGGTTGCGTAATTTGTTTACCAGAAAAATTTACGCTAATCGTTAGAGGTTGTGAGGTAGGAAATTGTTTATGCCATTTGTGCATTTGGTAACAGGCTTCATAAAGCACCCATTGCCCGATACTCACAATCATTCCAGTTTCCTCAGCCAAAGGAATAAAATCTTGAGGGGAAATAAGTCCTCGTTCTGGATGATACCAACGTATCAGTGCCTCAAATCCAATAATTTTGCCAGTTGTGAGTGAAACAATTGGCTGGTAATTAAGGCGAAATTCTTCTTGCTTTAACAGCGCATTTCGCAGAGCAGTTTCTAACTCTAAAAGCAAAGCTGCACCCTCGTGCATCTTTGGATCAAAAACCTCATAACGTGCCTTACCAAGTGATTTGGCACAATACATTGCCACATCGGCATCGCGTAAAATCTGCGCTGCTTGCTCATAATCTGCTCTACTCAAAGCGATGCCAATACTAACATTAGTAAACACCCGATGCTCATTTAATTGAAATGGCAAAGCTAGCACCTTTTTAATTCGCTCGGCCACCTGTATTGCGGTGTTGATATCCTCAATTTCCTCAATTAAGATTGTGAACTCATCTCCACCAAAACGAGCTACTATGTCTTCCTCTCGCAGAACTGACTTTAGCCGATGAGAAATTGCAATCAAAAGTTGATTTCCTAGTAGATGTCCAAGGCTGTCATTAACAACTTTAAAGCGATCTAGGTCTAAGAATAAGACGGCAAATAAATAATTATTTTGCTGTTTAGACTGTTCTATCGCCTGCTGTACCCGCTCCAGAAATAATCGTTGATTAGGTAATCCAGTTAGCCCATCATGAAGACTATTGTGCAGTAATTGTTCTTGTGCTTCTTGACGTTTAATAATGTCTTGTTGAAGTTGTTGATTAACTCTAATAAGTTCAATAGTGCGCTCTAGCACCAACTGCTCAAGTTGATAACGATACTGGACTAACTCCTCCTCTGCTAGCTTCCGCTTAGTGATGTCACGAACAATAACAATATACTCCCGTAGCAGAGAATTAAATGGCTGAGAAATCGTTGATTCAACAATTCGCAAACCTTGGTTAATTTTCAAGCTTTGCTCGCTTCTAGTAGACCATTGCTCCGGTTTGCCGCGATAGCATATTAGAAGTTGATTCAATTTTTGCCCAAGCAACTGCTGAATACTTGTTTGAAATAATTCTTCAGCAGCAGCATTTGTCTGAGAAATTGTCCCGTCTTCATCTAATACTAAAACAGTATCTGGAACGGTATCGAGAGTAGTGATAAATAGGTTTCTTGCTTGTTTGCGTGCTTCATCAATAGCAATAATTTGTGGTAAAGTTGTCCAACAAGCGATCGCAACCCCTGTAAAAGAAAGCGTCACTAATAAAATCGCCAAAAAAGAATTTTGAGGATGGTTAGAAAGTCTATCTAAAAAATCGCGAATAACCCAACTGATTGTGGCAGTAATACAAATCAATGATACTAAAACAATCACTTGTAATACTACAAAATCTGGATTATTTCTACTAGAGTTAGTATCGTAATGCTGTGTCCACCAATTTGGCTGTAATGGTGCAAATCTTAAGCGACGTAGCACTAAATCTCCGATCAGTAAAATAATAGGTAATAATAATCCCGTTAAGAAATCTCTCCAGTTCCAAGCTAAACCTCCCACTATTAGAACTACCGCTTCTACCAAGAAAAAACCGAGTGACCACCAAGGCCATAATACGTATGGTTTACCACGACACATCCATAATCCCAGATGTAGACCCATAATAGACATGAGATAACAGGTACCTGCTACTGTGACAAGTTGAGATATATTTCCCAAATTTAGACAAAGCAAACTGAGTAGAAAGGTAACTAAAATAGCAGGAACAAGGACACCTTGACGGGAAACTAATGCAAATATAGGAGAAAGCTGTCTGTCTAAGGCAAGCTGGTATAATATCCGAGGAGAGTTGGAAACTGCTGTAGCAGAACTTAGAAGGCAAGATATAGTAATTAGAAGTGTTACTAGAAAAGGGGCAGATTCACCCCAAAAAGGTTTAGAAGCTTCTACTAGATTTAAAAACGCATCCTCACCTATTGTTGAATTTGGAGTAGAACACATTAATACCCAAGAACCACCTAGAAATACCGGAGGAATTAACCAAGCAGCTAGGGTTAAAAACTTTAAAGTTTTATATGGGTGCCGACTATCAGCAACAAAAGAAGAAGTGGTTTCACAAGCATAAATTGAATAGCTAGCTAGAAAAAACCATTTTGTCCATTCTTGAAAGCTCAGGCTATGTGTGCTAGTTGGGATAAAATTAAAATTAGCAGATGAGAAGACTAACCATAATACGCCTTCAACACAAAATAATAACAGTAATAAAATTGCTGGTAATACAAAAAATAAATGTAGAAGCGCCAAAGCACGGGTGCCACTGAACGCTAAAATAAAAGGAATCGCTGTAAATAAAATTTTTAATAAAGTTTCTGGACAAGAAATACCTAATGGTTCAAAATTGACTTTAATTAGGTTGGTGAGAATAATCGCATACAGTGCAGGTGCTGCTGCCCAGCTAAAAAAGTATCCTAATGCTACGTAACGTCCTAAGCCAGGAAAGTTCTTTAATAGCCTTGTCGTATAGTTTGGCGTTCCTCCAGCAACATCTGACCAATGCCTACCTAGACTTTGTACCTGTAAGTTAAGCAAAAAGGAAATAATCGTGCCAAAAAACCAAACTAAGATAGCTTTCGGCCCTAACGCTGCATGAATGATAGGGGCAGTACCAATCCATCCAACATGACCAGTTAACCCGAAGCCCCAGGTTTCGAGATAACTCAGAGTCCGTGGTAGGCGCATTAGCAAGTGCTGATTGTTCTCCGCCCGTGCAGAATCGTTAATAACCATTGTTTCTTAGTGAAATTTACTGACCTTTTCACTCAATAGCTGAATCTCACCAATTATAGCTTCCGTATAACTGCTGAACTTAAAAAAAGGATAACTTATTTGTTACTGAATTGGGGATTTGAGATTTTAGATTGACCTTATGCCTAAAGAGTTTTCTTGAATAGAGAATTTTAAATTGGGGATTTGAGATTTATTTCATATAGCTTGTTTCTCACCGAGTAAGTATAAATTCTCTTTATTCAGGCCTTAGAAAAATTGAAAGGTTCAGATTTGTGACCTACTTAATAGACATAAATATCTCCAAAAATAAATTATTCATTACCTGAAACCCTTGTAAAGACGTAGCATCCCTACGTCTTTACATTTATATCTCTAATTTAATAAATCGGAAATCATGTTGTTCATCAATAGACCTGCCTTGAAAATAGAGGCTGAAACAACGCAAAATCGTTCCAAGATCATTTTCATTGTTCCTTGTGAGCGCAGCTCATGGAGTCTCTTGCAAAAATATATTTTTGCACTCTTAGGGAAAAGGAAAAAGGTTAAAGGGAAAGGATTTTGAGTTTCTTTACCCTTTTCCTCTTCCCCTTTACCCCGACAAATGCCAAGAAGTCTAATGATTAACTAGAGCTATAGCTTTTGCAACAATTCTTGAGTTAACTGAAAGAAAGCTTTTGAACCTGCTGATTGGGGAGCATTTAAAACAGCAGGTATAAAACTATCAACAGCCTTAGCAACGTTGACATCAACTGGTATTTGTACCTTACAAATTTTTTCGACACCGAAATCTTCTACAACGCGGTGCATAACTTGTTTATAGTATCTGCCAGTGAGCAGGTTAGCGCTGGACATGCTAAATACAATTCCCAACATTTTTATATCTATCTTAGTTTCATGTCCGTGACTATCTTTTAATTGGGCAATCCGTCTTTCTAGCAGTTGAATACCTACTACAGATAATGGTTCTGGTTTCGCAGGAAGTATGTAGAAATCGCTGGCAGCTAAAGCGCTACGAGTAAGTAAATTATAGCCAGGGGCGCAATCGAGAAGGATAAAATCATATTCTTGACTTACTGGTTTTAAGATGTTATTAATTAAAACTCTTTCAAAGCGATTCCAAATCGTTTCAAAGTCATGTTCACCCAAAGCAGTAGCTTGTTGATGCAGCATTTCTGAAACAACAAATTCATCATATAAATCGATGTCTCCTGGTAATAAATCTAGTCCGGGAAGATTACAAACCTGGGATTGAATAATATCCTGAATTGTAAGTTTTGCTTGGGGGTTTGGATTGATAACTTCGTCTATCAGATACCTAAATGTCTTACTTTGTTTACGAAGCTTGGCAAAATCTAAAGGCGACATCAGACTGAGTGTGGCACTAATTTGGCTGTCTAAATCAAGTACAAGCACCCGCTTGCCATGATTTTTAGCTAAACAGGTAGCTAAGTTGACGGTGAGGGTGGTTTTACCAACACCACCTTTCATATTGGCAGTAGCGATTACATATCCCATTGATTGAGTCCTCTATTGACGCATTCCCACTTGTAGTCTGTCAAGAAATAATTAAGGGGTGCGGATTGTTTTCTAGTTAACGCTAAAGCACAAACTACGAACCGATCAAATCAAACTTGACAGACTACTAGGTAGCGTACACCTCTGCTGATATCTTAAATCTTCCATTAAATTTAATATTTTCGGAAATTCAAAAGAGTGATTTTAGCGATGTCTACTCGATAGAGGGAGCAATATGTAGTTGGATGTTTACCTGGAATCGAGCTACTAGCCTTCTTTACTCCATAATGAAAATCTTGGGCTGAATGCCGTAATAGCGATCGCTCTCATCAAAGCAATTATAGAGGTATTGACAAATACAGTAGCCTTAAATCAATTGTGAGAAAATAGTAGTGTTGTGAATATAACTAAGTATTGGGTGCAAAATGTGGATGCATTTGCTAATTGAATTGAACGAAGCCGATCGATAATTTCGTGAAATCAAAGGCGCATTTACACACAAACTTATAAGGTAATTAAAATGACTTACGATTCAGAAGATGTAGAACAAATCCTGCAAAAAGCACTCACTCGTAAAGACAAAGGTGAATTTTCACGAGAACAGCTTTTAGAAATGGCATCTGAGTTAAATATTTCTTCTAATATTTTGGAAACAACAGAACAAAAGTGGTTAGCTCAACAAGAAGAAGAACGTTCACGACACACATTTAATGCTTTCCGACGCAGAGCCTTTTGGTCAAACTTTGTTTCTTTTCTGGCGGTGAATTTATTCCTCATTATTTTAAATTTAATCACTAGTCCTAGTTATTTTTGGGCTATTTTTCCAGTATTAGGATGGGGGTTAGGACTCTTTTTTCATTGGTGGAGTGTTTATCAGAGTAAATCAGAGGATTACGAGATCGCTTTTCAGAAATGGCGTACACAAATTTAACTTCTCCTTTAACGATCAATCTTAGATATTCAGCGATCGCTGTTGTCTAAATTTGTACCTCCTTCTAGATAAAATCTTCCCATGAACTACTCACATTCACCGCCAGGGGTGAGTGTGAGCTTTGTAATTTATAGGGAATTACCTCTGACTTCGCAAAATAGGTAAATTTGGGCAAGCTTAAACTTAAGGAGTTGTGTAATCACGCCCTTTGATCCTTATCCTTGTGCTTGCCAATTTGCCAAAATAGAGCTGTAGGCTAGAATAACTACGCTTTAAGAAGCTTGATTGCCTAAACTCAGGAGCAAGGGTCGGCTGGTTAATAAGATAAAAGGAAGGGAGTATGGATAACAACAACTGGTTACAACAGCTAATGATGGTGGGTCTTGGTACAACGTCTATAGTCGCAGAAAAATTGCGGCAAGTCAGCGATGATTTAGTCAAAGACGGTAAACTCAATCCTGAGCAAGCTAAGGCAGTAATAGATGATATTGCCCAGCAGTTAAAGTCGGAACAGGGAAACTTCGATGTGCAAATGCAACGGCAAATGCGAAATATGATGCAGGATTTGGGGGTGGCTCGCCAATCAGAAGTGGACGAGCTGAGGGGGAGAATTGACCGTTTAGAGCGTCAACTACGCGATTTAGAAAATAAGCTTTGGCGTTAGAATGCCCTTTCTGATTTAAACTAAATGTGTCCTGTTGGTAATCTTTTTGCCAGGATACCTAAGTAAGGAGAACTGATTTTGAAACCAATTTTCCTCAGCGTGGCGTTCATGCTGGTGTGTGTTGTGCTTTTGGTTGTGGGGCAAGTAGGCAGTAAACAAAATACTGCCATTGCTGCCGAGTTAACCCAAACGCCGCCAGCGTCCACAACTGTAACTGAAAACAATATCTTAATTGCGAGTAATACTATGTCTGATGCTAATGCCGTAACCACTCCTTCTGGATTAAAGTATGTGGAGTTAAAAGAGGGGACTGGGGCGACTCCTAAACCTGGACAAACGGTTGAAGTTCACTATGTCGGCACTCTAGAAAATGGTACTCAGTTTGATAGTTCACGCGATCGCGGCCAGCCCTTTAGCTTTAAAATCGGTGCTGGACAGGTAATCAAAGGTTGGGATGAAGGACTTAGCACCATGAAAGTAGGTGGTCTTCGTAAGTTAATCATCCCATCTGAGTTAGGCTACGGCGCTCGTGGTGCTGGTGGCGTGATTCCACCCAATGCAACTCTAATTTTTGAAGTGGAATTGCTGGGAGTTAAATAGGGATTGGGGCATTGGGTATTGGTTTCTCCCAGTCCCAAGTCCCAAATTCAATAGCTAAATTTTTAAATTTTGAAACTTTGTAAACTGTGGATTAAACAAAAGTTTCGCAGTACCTGTAGGGCCGTTACGATGTTTAGCTATAATTACTTCTGCAATGCCGCGATCGGGAGTATCGGGAGAGTAGTACTCGTCGCGGTACAACATGATTACTAAATCCGCATCTTGTTCGATCGAACCGGATTCTCTCAAATCAGATAACATCGGGCGTTTGTTAGTCCGCGCTTCCACCCCTCGACTCAACTGAGATAAGGCAATTACTGGTACAGATAATTCCCGTGCTAAACCTTTGAGTTGACGCGTAATTTTTGATAATTCTTGTACGCGATTATCACCTGCCCCTTCCATCAATTGCAGGTAATCTATTACAATTAATCCTAATTCAGTTCCTATTTCAGCTTGCAGTCTTCTTGACTGACTACGCATTTGTGTAACTGTAATATTTGGCGTGTCATCAATATAAATTGGCATCTCGGAAAGGATACCAATGGCACGGCTTAAAGGTTCCCACTGCGTTTGACTCAGGCGGCCAGTTCGCAAATAACTACTTTCAATTTGTGCTTCACTAGCTAATAAACGTTGCGTCAGTTGCTCTTTTGACATTTCCAAGCTAAAAAAAGCAACTGGTAATTTATAAGAAGCGGCGATATTATGAGCTAGATTCAGACAGAACGCGGTATTGTGAACACAGATATCATTGGCGACAAAATTGTGTGTTTCTGGGATTGTTAAGTCATAAACTTGTTTGCATCCCATCGATTCAATGGAAACTATTTCATCCCAGTACACATCACTCGCTGCTAACTGTTGAAGTGGCGAATTTTCTAAAGTACTTGCTAATATCCAAAGCCTTTCTCGTGTTAAAGCACGTTTACCAACATGGGTATTTGAATACCCTTGAATTCCGGCACGTTGAGCTAAAAGAGTCCAAGGTTGATTACCTTTAGATGTTGTTATCTGTTCCCAAATTTCTATTGGAATGAGGTCACGATTTGTTTGATATCTCTTTTTAGCTATTGCATCTGCGACCTTATTTAATGCCTCTTCTTTGCCAAAAATACCAATTTCTGAGATAAAATTTTTGATACTCTGGGCATCAGTAATATCTAATTGCCAAGCTTGTCTGCGAGTGTCTTTATATTTCACAGAGCGTTTTTTCAGACTGGCAATAATTCCAAATCGCAATAACAAATGTTGTATTTGTCTAGCTAATTTTTCGCTGACAGTACAGTAGCCTAACTGCGATTGACCGCTTGTAAGTAATGTAGCCCATCCATCGGTTGCAAACAAACGATTGAGGAATAAGGAAAGTTGCGATCGCTCCAATTTAAAAATAGCTTGCGGAATGATTTTGGCATCAGCTTTTTTGCCCCATAGTCCTATGTTTTCCAACCATGTTGTTAAAGGATTCTCTTGCCCTTGAGACATAGCTGCATAGAGTATTGGGGTGCGTTCACTCCTAATTTCTATCCTAACTTTCAACTTGGGTGAAAAGCTGGTAACAGCGTATGTGAAATCATTTTGGATGCGAGAGTTAATATTAGTAAATTCTGGTGTTGAATCTGTTAAGCACCCATCGCCTATGAAATATGCCAATAATTTAACTTCACACTCGCGGATAGTTTCTGTACCAAATACATTAAGTTTACGAGCTACAGCAATTTTATCTCCTACTCTTAATTCTGAAAGTTGTCGCCATCCATTGATGGTTAAATAAGGATGGGTGATAGTACTTTCAATATATCGTCCTAAGCGAGTAGTAACACTAAAAACTGGTTTAATGCCGTCATTGACAAAGGCTGAAGCTTGAGTTAAATGAAACTTCCAATCATTTCCTAAAGTTATTAACTCAGCTTGCCGACGATGGTATATTTCTTTAATAGTTGAGATACTCCCGT
The DNA here is from genome assembly GCF_034530835.1 of Nostoc sp. DedQUE12b. Classification (NCBI taxonomy): domain Bacteria; kingdom Bacillati; phylum Cyanobacteriota; class Cyanophyceae; order Nostocales; family Nostocaceae; genus Nostoc; species Nostoc sp. DedQUE12b. The sequence continues at coordinate 29,916 of NZ_JAVRCI010000035.1, forward strand.
CACTCAAAAGTATTTCCACATTTTCATGCAAACATTTCCCCATTGATGGTCTACCAGCGATAATAATCAAATCTGAACGCTGAAAGCCGCTAGTCATGGCATCTAAATCATAAAATCCGCAGGGAATTCCGGGTAAGGCAATACCTTGGTTTCTATCTTCAATATCCTGGAAATTATTAATTAGAGTATCAGAAATGTGAACTAAACCCGATTGGGGACGCTCTTGAGTAACGCCGAAAACTTTCTGTTCTGCTTGATCTAAAACCTGTGGTAACTCGGTTTCTGTTTCGTAACCAAGATGTACAATTTCATTGCCAGCTTTAATTAACTGTCGCCGCAGGTATTTTTCCATAACTAACCCTGCTAAGGCGTCAATGTTCACGGCTGACACTGTACGGTCTACCAGAGTTGCTAATTTATTTCTACCACCAATGCGGGCTAGCATTTCATGGTCGGTCAGCCAACTTGTGACTGAGAGTAAATCTGTGGGTTTGCCTTGAGTGTGGAGCCTCACAGCCGCTTGATAAATATCTTTGTGAGCGCTAATGTAAAAAGCTTCGGGAAGGAGGCGATCGCTAACTCGACTAATCGCTTCTGGATCTAGCAAAATACCCCCCAAAATCGCTTCTTCCGCCTCAATATTTTGTGGTGGGAGGCGATCGCTACCATCGCCTTGAAAACTCAATTCTTCAGCCATAAACGATTTTAGTTTTGAGATTTTGCTAGAGACGCGATTAATCGCGTCTGTACAGGAGTTAGGAGTTAGGAGTTATTCACTTTTACTTCCCTTGCTCCCTCATCCTCATCCCCCACATCTTTGTGTCGCTTTGTCCCTCTCCTGAGTTAGCTAGCGACTACTTGAATATCAACTTGCGCCGCTACTTCCGAATGCAGCTTAATTTCGGCTTGATAAGTACCAAGGTGGTTAATATCGGGGATGGTAATTCCACGCCGATCGATTTCCTGACCGGTGGCTGCCTTAATTGCATCTACAACATCTTGGGTGGTGATAGTACCGAAAATTGCTTCGTTTTCACCAACTGGTTTGGCAATTGTCAAGCTGCCAACTTTTTCTAAAGATTCTTTTTGCTCAAGAGCTTGTTGTCTGAGTTCTAATTGCCGTTGACGCTCTTGTTCACGACGACGCTCTACTTGCTTGAGAATACCAGGGGTGGCATTGGTTGCCAATTTTTGGGGAATCAGATAGTTACGAGCGTAGCCAGGAGCTACTTCCACTAAGTCACCAGATTTTCCCAGCTTGCTGATATCCTGATTTAAAACTAACTGCACGCGTTTCGCCATCGTTTTTCGTTTTTCCTGTAAAATATGATTAATTTGGGTGGGTTTAAGCAGCATAGCTCACTAAAACAGTGCTTTTAGCAGTATTGAGCCAGTGCTGAGTAAATAGTCCTCAATAACGAGTGTTTTTTCAGAACTTAGAACTCCTGAAATGAGTATATTGTCTCAAGTAGCTTTGCCCGTACCCTAAAGCTTACAGATCCTAGCGAAAGGAAGGGTGCGATCGCAACTATTAGCGCTAGAAAGTTGGATAAATGGGAGATGAGGGAGCAGGGGAGCAGGGGAGCAGGCGAGAATAATCAATGCCCAATGCCCAATGCCTAAAAGTTATTTTTCATTTCCCGTATCCGTGCAAAGGTTTGCACTCCATCACTACCTTTAACGGTTAATTGTAATGATGGCTGATCCCAACGTAAAAAGGGATTTGTTCGCTTCTCCATTCCCAGCAGCGAGGGTATGGTAGCTTCTCCTCGACTACGGTAAGTTTTCACTTCATTGAAACGTCTTTGTAAGTCGGCATTGTCGCCATCCACAGTTAGGGCAAATTGCAGATTTCCTAAAGTGTATTCGTGGGCACACCAGATACGCGTATCATCTGGTAAAGAGCGCAGTTTGCTTAAAGAATCCACCATCTGGGTTGGTGTTCCTTCAAACAAGCGACCGCAACCGCCAGAAAATAAGGTATCGCCGCAAAATAAATCGCCTGTCTCACCAGATTTTTCGGGGGGAAAGTAGTAAGCAATGTGAGCGCGGGTATGTCCGGGAACAAAAATAACTTCAGCTATGCGATCTGCAAACTGGACGCGATCGCCTTGTTTCAAAAACACCTGCTGTCCCGGAATTCGCCCGCGATCTTCGACGCCACCGTAGACTGTTAGTTGCGGGAAGTGTTCTATTAATTGCTGATTACCACCTACATGGTCATTGTGGTGGTGTGTGTTGAAAATTGCCACCAACTCAGCTTTTAACTGTGCAAGTTGCTTTAGTACTGGTTCAGCCTCTGCTGGATCGACAACAGCAGCAATTTGTTGCTGGCGATCCACTAGCAAAAATATGTAGTTATCCGAGAGTGCCTCAAGCCTGATTACTTGCATTACTTAATATCTCCCCTTCAAGTAAATACTTTGGAATTTATCAGCAATCTTAAATATCTCAGTGAGAAAAGGTTGAGAAAGCCCATGAATACTATGATAGTATACAACCGTAATAATACTTAAAATACACTAAGTAACTATAAATTATAATCTGGGCATATCAGTAAAATTTCTCTGGGAGGAAGTGTAAAAGCTAAGTTAGATTTATTCTGTTATTTTTGCCCTAAATTTTCTGATTTACTCAAAAACCCAAAATTCAGTAATCAAAAAATTTTTATTTGTACATACTTACTAACTTTTAGTACAGAACTTTATAGATTCACTTTGGGTTATTTATAAAAGATAGATGTTAATAACAAAAACATAGAATAATCAATCATGGTAAAAAAAGATGAGCTTTCCAATTTTTTCTTTGCAGGTTCATAGATGAAGCTAATCCATACAACTAGCTGGTATTTTCCAGATTCATCAGGTGGTGTTGAAGTATACTTAGATTCACTACTGCATGGCTTACAAGTACATGGACTAGAAAGTGTTGTTGCTGCTCCTCAACAAGGTACAGAGGAAGATACTTACGAATACAACGGCATTTCAGTTTATCGTTATCCTGTTTTTCCTAACCCCAGTAAGATACAGGTACATAAACAGCTACCCCACGGAGGCTTTAAAACTTTTGCTAATTGGCTAGAAAACAATCGAGCCGATGTATACCATCAACATTCATGGCGATTTGACTGCGGTTTACATCATCTTGCTCTCGCCCGCCAGTTAGGGATGGCTACTGTTGTCACCGCCCACATGCCTGAGCCTATATGTCTGCGTGGTACAATGATGCGCTGGGACAAAGAACCTTGCGATGGGCTGATTGATTCTGTTAATTGTAGTCAATGCTTGGAAGTACCAAAGCAAGTAGCACCTTGGATGCTCAAGGCTTTAAGCCGAGTCCCCTTGGATGTTGGGGTAGCAGCAGAAACAAAATTACTGACCTCTAAAAGTTTTAAGCTACGCCTACTTGGTAAAACTCTTGGCATTCCTACTCTAGTGTCTCAACATAGACGCAATTTGATGCAACTAGCAAAACTAGCCGATCGCATTGTTGTAACAAGTAATTGGCAATACAATGCTTTTGTTGCAAACAACGTTCCTCCCGAAAAACTTACTGTTTCTCGGCAAGGTGTTGCTAACACTTTCAAACGCGAAGTGACACCAAACAAACTACAAAACTCTACATTGAAAATCGGCTTTTTGGGTCGCTGGCAAGAAACTAAAGGGGTACAAGTTTTAGTAGAAGCAGTACATAGTCTACCGAATGATGTATCTGTAGAGTTAATTATTCATGCTACTCATCCGGGGAAATACGGTGCTGCCAATCGTGAAAAAGTTATGGCGATCGCTGCTCGCGATTGCCGAATTCGGATTGCTGAACCACTTTCACGCGAAGCAGTACCAGAGGCATTAGCAGGCTTCGATATCCTCGCAATACCGTCGCAGTGGTTAGAAACTGGGCCCATAGTTGCTTTAGAAGCACAAGCTATGGGTATTCCCGTACTCGGTTCAAATTTAGGAGGAATTGCTGAGTTAGTCCGTCACGGCATCGATGGTTGGTTAGTTCCAGCAAAAGATGTCCAAGCATGGGCTGAAGCGATCGCGACTTTAGCCAAAGACGCCGATTTACTAGCTAAATTACGTCAAGGTATCCAGCTAGTACGTACAATGGATACTGTTGCTTCAGAGATGCTGACAATTTACCATGAAATTTTAAAATTTTCTCAAAAAAACTTTGTATCTTGATGGACTGATACCTTATTTATATGAATAAACAAAATAAAAAATTAAAGGTTTCAATCCTCACGCCTAACTTTTCTAAAGGTGGAATTGACAGAGCATATTTGCTAAGTCAAATTTTTAAGAAATTAAATTATGAAGTAGAAGTATTAGGATTTTTATTTGGAAAAAATATTTATCCAGAGCCACCATCCGATCTAGCAATTTTCTGTCTACCAGGCTGCGATTATCCACAATTATTCGGTTCTGTCAGGCAAGTTTTAAATAAGATAGATGGAGATATTATCTGCGCTGTTAAACCAAAACCCACAAGTTATGGAGTAGCTTTAATAAACAAAATCAGCAGCCATAGACCAGTAATTTTAGATATTGATGATTGGGAATTAAGTTGGTATGGTGGCGATGAGTGGCAGTATCGCCCTAATTTGAAACAGCTAGCTAGAGAACTTCTAAAAAAAGAAGGTGCTTTAAGGAATCCAGACCATCCACTTTACTTAAAGTGGATGGAGTCATTGACCAATCATGCCGACGCTATTACAGCAGATACTCAATTCTTGCTGAATCGTTTTGGTGGTATTTATATACCCAATGGCAAAGATACTTGCTTATTTGATCCCCAAAAGTACGATCCGCAAATCAGTCGCCAAAAATATGGTTTAGCTGAATACCGCGTTCTCATGTTCCCTGGTGCGCCTCGACCGCACAAGGGTCTAGAGGATGTTTTAATAGCACTTGACCAGTTACAAGAATCCGACTTTAGGCTAGTAATTGTTGGTGGTAATCCTTACGATAACTATGATGAACAGTTGATTGAGCGCTGGGGACAGTGGATTATTATGCTGCCTCAAACGTCAATAGAACAAATGCCGGAAGTCGTGGCTGCGGCCCATATTGTAGTAGTTCCTCAACGAGATACATCTGTAGCAAGGGCACAATTTCCGATTAAACTCATGGACGGTATGGCAATGGCAAAGCCAGTTGTAGCAACACGAGTAGGAGATATTCCCGAAATTTTAAATGAAGTTGGTTATTTAGTCGATCCAGCTTCTCCAGAACAAATTGCAGAACAAATTAAATTAATCTTTCAGGATTTAGAGGCAGCTAACGAAGTAGGTAAAAAAGCGAGAAATAGATGTTTAGAAAAGTATAGTGTAGAGAAAATGGCATCTACTATGGAGTCGGTAATTGCCAATTTATAACCAATAAATTGATTGTTCCAAAGTGGATATTGAGCAACTCAAAGCATTAGCTAAAGCATTAATTTATAAATTATGTTAATACTAAGTAAATCAAAATTATAAAAACCAATGTCTAAAGGTCAACTAATCCTAAGATTCGCCAAACCCTATCCAGGTTTAATTATCCTAACGATGCTGTTAGGATTTTCTGGTGCTTTATTTAATGGTGTCGGTGTGACTTTGATTGTGCCAGTAATTTTGAGAATTGTTGGGCAACCTGTAGATTTAACTGGTTTTCCTCCGATTCTCAAAGCTGTGATGTTTCCATTTGATAATCTTCCCGAAAATTCTCGGAATTTGGGAATGGCTGGAACAATTATATTTATAATTTTATTAAAAAACTTATCTAGTTATTTTAGTATTTTAACATCGAGTGTTTTCACTCGGAGATTAAATGCGGATATTCGCGAAGCTAGCTTAGAGTTATTGCTAGATATTGATATAGACTATTATTCAAAAACGAAAGTAGGCGATATTATTAATCGCCTTGGTTCGGAAACTGCCCGCACTTCCAGTGCTATCGGGAGTATTATCAATTTAATTATTTTAATAATTACAATTTTAGTTTTCGTTTGTTTATTATTAGCAATTTCTTGGCAGCTAACAATCGCAGCAACAATTTTGTTGGGTTTTATAACATTAATAAATCAATACACAATTAGTAGAGCGAAACAATTTGGTCAACAACTATCAGAAATGTCTACGTCTTATTCAATCAGTGTTTTAGAAACATTGAATGGAATTCGTTTGGTAAAGTCAACTGCCAATGAAGACAGAGAATATCAAAAGATTACCAAATTAATCCGCGATCGCGAAAAAGCAGATTTTCAATCTCAGGTAAACTCCCAAGCGATCGGGCCGATAAGTGAGGTGATGGGAGTTATAGCCTTACTTATGATTGTATTCTTGAGTAAAACTTTCTTTGCTAACCAGATTTCTTTCATTTCAACAGTACTACTGACATATTTATTAGTATTACTGCGACTGCTGCCTTTGGTCTCTCAGTTAAATAGTCTTCGTAGTAGCTTTGCCAATAGTGCTACTAGCGTAGAAATAGTGAGTGAGTTTTTAAGTCGCGATCGCAAGCCGTTTATGAAAAACGGTAATGTTATCTATACAGAATTAAAAAAAGGAATAAGTTTTAATTCACTTTCCTTTGCCTACCCTAGTCATGAAAAGTTAGTACTAAAAGATGTAAATTTATTTTTACCCCGTGCTACAACTCTCGCTTTGGTAGGTGGTTCTGGTGCAGGTAAGTCAACCTTGGCTGACCTCTTACCCAGATTTTACGATCCGATATCTGGCAGTATCTCTCTCGATGGCATAGACCTGCGTGATTTTGATATAAAATCTCTCAGAACACACATGGGGATTGTAAGTCAAGATACATTTCTCTTTAATGACTCGGTGCGAAATAACATTGCTTATGGAAGACCTGAAGCTACAGAAGATGAAATTATCTCAGCAGCCAAACGAGCAAATGCTTATGAATTTATTGATAAATTACCTCAAGGATTAGACAGTCAAATTGGCGATCGCGGCGTCATGTTGTCTGGTGGACAAAGGCAAAGATTAGCGATCGCTCGCGCTCTCCTCCAAAACCCGGAAATTCTGATTTTAGATGAAGCTACCAGCGCTTTAGATACCGTTTCCGAACGCTTAGTACAAGCTGCACTCGACGATCTGAGTCGCGATCGCACAACCCTGGTAATTGCTCACCGCCTTTCCACAGTCCAAAAAGCCGATCAAATTGCCGTATTAGATCAAGGACAGGTGGTAGAAGTGGGAACCCATGAGACACTTTTACAAAAAGGGGGTTACTACTCACGCCTCTATTCAATGCAATTTGCCGAGCAGACTGAAGTTTCAACCAAAACTAATCCCAGCTTTAACCGCATTTCTCACGAACTGCGTACAAGGCTTAACTCAATGATTGGTTTCCTCGGACTATTAGTTGACGATCTAGTAGACAATTCCCAAGAGCGCCAGGAATTAATTGACCAATCATACAACTCAGCCTTAAGAGTTCTCAACGCCATCGATCTCTTTAGCGATGTAGTTAACCTGAAAATTAACTGGCAGTTATCGTTAGATATAGACCAAAATCAAGAGGAACATAACCAGTATCAAAATTTTAGTCATATTTCGGATGAGTTTCGCACGCGTCTCTATCCTCTGATTAGCTCTCTGCGCTTGCTAGCCGATAAATTAGAATCCGAACCCCAAAAACAAAATCTATTAATTGCAGAATCTTATCAATCTGCTATTTACCTATTAGATGTATTAAAACTTTTTGAAAACAAAGTTTAATTTTAGTTAATGCCAGGAACCAAAATACCCATAGCACAATCTTAAAAACCTCTCATCCCTAAAAAAATGATAAATTCTTCAAATAAAAATCAATATATTTTTTACACCGGAGAGCTATCATTAAAGCCGGATACAGCACACGAAATTCATGATGTTCTTTGTGCCAACGCAGCAGCTAACTTAGGCTACTCCTCAGTTTTAATTTATCAAGATAAAAAAAATTATTCTGTTAATCTACTATCGTTAATTTATCCTTATCAACCCAAAAAGCCCAGCAAAGAATTTATCGAATTTTACGATGTTCAAGAAAAGCTTAAAATAGCTGCATTACCAATGCCTTGGCCTATCGATCGAATCGGTGGTAAATTTACTAACTCTAGTACAGTCGTAACCAAATATTATTTACCAGTTCATATTCTACCTCATACCAAAGTTGTCCACACGCGAGATTGGAATTTTGTTAAAGCGGCAGTCAAAAGCAAAGTTCCTACAATCTATGAACGTCACTACTTTCAAGACCGAAAATTTGAGCCGGAAATTGTCCATAGTCCCTATTTTAAAATAGCCATAACTCAATCAGAACCCATCCGGCAAAGCCTAATAGAAAATGGAATGCCATCGGAAAAAGTAGTTTGGCTACATAACGGATTCAATCAATCATTTTCAATCAGACAGCCCGAATCAGCCGAAAGGTGGCGGCAAGAATTGCTTATAAATGGACGTAAGCATTTAGTTGTCTATTCAGGCGCTTTGTATCCTTTCAAAGGAGTCGATCTCTTAATTGATTCTGCCAAAGAATTACCAGAAATCCAGTTTGTCATCACAGGAGGAACAGAAGCACAAGTACAAGCATATCAACAAATAGCCAGAGATAAAAATGTCGAAAACGTTAAATTTTTAGGCTGGATACTTCCAAGAGAACGATTAGTCAGCTTGTTTCAAGCAGCTGATATTTTGGTTCATCCTCACTGCGCTGGAAAATCAGCAGATTTCACGAATCCAGTTAAGTTTTTTCAGTACATGGCTGCTGGCACTCCTATAGTTGCAACTGAGATTCCACCTTTAATGGAATTCAAAACATCACCTTTGATTGCCAGTTGGTGTACACCAGATAATCCGCAAAAACTTGCCCAATCCATTCAACATACTTTAGAAACCTATCCCAGAAAAATAGAGGGTTATGCAGCTAGTATAGATTTTGCCCAGCAATTTTCTTGGGAGAATAGAATTACCAAAATATTAAGCTACATAGAAGAAGATCGGCGTCCACCAATTTTAGGTAACGATACAAAATTTAACTGAGAAATAACCGAATAAATACGATTTATGACTATTAAAACTGTTGGCATGATTAGCAGCTATTCAGGCCTTGCTAAAAATAAAGATTGGTTATGGCAACAAACTCCGCACTACTTTGGTGTTTGGAACAACATCCAAATGTTGAAAATGGCACAAAAGCCAGACTTTATGTTGCTATATCAATTTGATTTTCCTCAAGCATCGCCGCAAAAATCTTGGTTAGATAGTTTTCGCAAACAGCAGCAAAAACCAGTAGTAAATGTTGAATCTCTACTGCGCGGTGTTAACAAAGAGCGGATTATTTATTTGCTCAGAGAACCACCTTTAGATGAGGTTGTAAAAATAACTAATCATAATTATCAAGAAGCCCAGAAGTATTGTGGCTACGTTTCTGGCCCCGATGATTTTGCTCCCACTCCTGACTATATGCCTGCTATTTGGTATCACTCAAATTCATTTCAAGATTTAAATGAAATGCCACCGCCCCCAAAAGTTGCCCCATGTAGTTGGATTACTTCGGGAATTAGCCGCACAGCCAATCATCGCCAGCGTTTAGATTTTTTACAATCTTTGCAATCTAGTGGCATGAAATTTGATTTGTATGGGCGTAACTTACCAGAATGGGCGAACAGTTCCGGAGAACTAAGCAATAAATGGTATGGTATGGCACCATACTATTACAATCTGGCAATTGAAAACTATGCTGATAATAATTGGTATGTGAGTGAGAAACTTTGGGATAGTTTACTTGCTTGGTGTTTACCAATTTATTATGGTGGCCCGGCTGCTGATAAATTATTGCCACCGGGTAGTTTTTTGCGGTTGCCCAGTTTAGATGAAAAAGGCATTGCCTACATCCAAGAAGTGGCAGCTACACCTGATGCTTGGTATGCTGCCAAAGATGCGATCGCAGAAGCACGTCAAATCATTTTACACAAATTAAACCTGCTTAACTGGTTATCAAACTTTGTTGAGAAACACTCATAAATTATGAATGGTATTTGTACCCTTGGCAATGATTATGTTTTCGATCAACTGGTGGCTTTGCTCAACAGTATTGATGTTATCTTAGGCTCAGAAACTCCTGTTTGTATCTATCCTTTCGACGATCGGACACAACGGATTGCTGACGAAATAGCTAAACGCCCTAATGTATTTCTTTACGATGACCAAGAATCAATCAACCGCTGGGATCAATTTATGCTCGCAGCAGCGCCAGAACGATTGAATCGGAGTAAATCCCGTCTTTATGGCGCTCACCGTCGTTTTTGCGCTTTTGATGGGCCATTTGAGAAGTTTATCTATTTAGATGCAGACACCTTGGTAATGAACTCACTAGCGACAGTGTTTGAAAAGCTAGAGAGTTATGATTTTGTGGTCTACGATTTCCAATTTACAGACGTTAGTAAAATATATAATGTTAATTCTCCCAAATTACTAAAAGTTTTTGAGCAAAAACGCATTGATTCTGAAATATTTTGCTCAGGCTTTTATGGAGCCAAACAAGGACTATTTGCCTCTGAAAAAAGAGATTGGTTAATATCAAATTTACAAAATGGGGAGTCAGAAATTTTGTATGGTGGTGCTGGCGAGCAACCATTAATCAACTACATGGTAATGAGGTCTAATCTTTCTATTTATAACTTTGCTCGCCAATTGCCAGATCATGAAAAAACAGGATGTTCTGCTAGCTCTAAACACTTCGAGGAACGAGAACATCTTCTTTACGATCGCGGTAATAGACTAACTTATCTCCATTACATTGGGATTCCTCCTAATATAAATCAAGCAGTCTGTGCAGGAGAAAATATTGACTTTCCCTATCGAGAGTTATTTCTCTATTATCGTTACTTACACGAACCAGAAAAGCGTCCAGTATTTAACAATCCTCTTAAAAATTATAATGACACTCCAGTACCAAATTTACTTACCAGAGCTTTGCAAAAACTTAAGTTAATTAAACAAGGATAATTTATGAGTAGTGGTATTTATATCGTTGCCAATGACCGCGTTATCGATAATGCTATTGCTCTGCTCAATAGCATTCGTTACTATGACCCAGAAGTTACCGTTTATCTCATACCTTTTAATGACAATTATCACAAGGTCGCAGAACAGCTTGCTACCTTACACAACGTCCAAATTTTCCCAGATTTAGAACTTATTGATACCTTTACCAAACGCATCGGCGAAATTTTTGATCGAGATTTCCTTGCCTTACCCAACAAAATGCGTAAATTAGTGGCGTGGTTTGGGCCTTTAAATGAATTTATTTATATTGATACGGATATTGTCGTTTTTGAAAAAATTGCCGACAATTTGGACAAACTTTCAGAAGTCGATTTCTTCTGCTGTGATTATCATCATGCTAATGAAAAGCTGCGAAATATTTTTTCCCCATTGGTAAAAGAGCAGCAAATTTTTTCCGATGCCCAACTTCAAGATGTTTTCAACAGCGGTTTTTGGGCTTCGAGAAAAGGAATTATTACCGAACAACAAATGGATGAAGCTTTACGCGAGTGTGCAGCACATCGCGAATATTTTGATTTTTCTCAAGGAGTTACAGACCAACCAATTTTAAATTATCTTGTTCTCAAACTAATTTCTAAACGTGGAAATCTCGTTAAAATTCCTGGGGGAGGGCCTGGTAGTTGGGCCGGTTCGCGAAATTTCCAACAGCAAGATTACGCCCTGTATGACCGAGGACAACGACTGAAATATCTCCACTGGGCTGGTACGCGGATGAAAACTGGTAGTCCCTATTGGCAATTGTGGGAACACTATCGCTATCTCCATGAGGGTAAATTTGCCTTCATCCCCAAACTGACTCGCCGTTTATTTCCCTTTGTTTCTGCGCGTACTTAATATTAGGAGTATCCCAATGATTGATGGTATTTACACCTTAGCGAATGATGTTGTATATGACCAACTAGTTGCTTTGCTCAACAGCATCGAAGCTAATGCTGGTAGAAAAATTCCTGTTTGTGTAATTCCATATAATGACCAGCTAGAGAAAGTAAAGGCAGAAATTGCATCTAGAGATAATGTTACTTTATTTGAGAATTCTGATTCCATAGCCTACTGGGAGGACTTTGGCTCTCGTATTTGGAAAGCTCACCCAAGGGCGTTAAAGCTATGGCGAGAATATGGTTTGCCAGATAATTATCGTATAGAAAGACATCGAAAACTCTGCTGTCTAGATGGCCCATTTGACAAGTTTATCTTCTTTGATGGAGATACCTTATTGATGAAATCACTCGATGATGTTTATCAAAAGTTGGATGAATATGATTGGATTACAAATGACTTTCAATATAGATCCGATTTGAATTATATTTTCAACTGGACAGAAGATAAGCTAGCAGAGATTTTTCCTATAGAAGATATTAGGAATCAAATTTTTTGTTCTGGTTGGTTTGCTTCTAAAAAGGGTGTTTTTAACGATGCTAATTTAGCAAATCTACTAGTAAACTTAGAAGCAGGTGAAGCTGATGCACTGGCATGGGCAGATTCCGATCAAACAGTTCTCAACTATTTAGTTTTACGTAGTGGAATTTCTTACTACAATTACGCTTATCACGGTAAAGCGACTGGTTGCCATTGGACTTCTAAATTTGATGTTGTAGATAATATTCTTTACGACCAAGGGCAAAAATTGACATACTTACACTATATGAGTGTATCTTCTTCAGCTTTTACGAGGCTTTGTGGGGGGGAAGATGTTGATATTGCTTACCGCGATGTTTTCTTATATTATCGCTATTTAAAATCACCTGAAAAACGTCCTCAAAGCTTTAAGCGCCCCAGCAAGCTAACACTTCTGCAAAAGTCCACTAGTAGCTTTATTCAGCAAAGAATAAACAATATTAAGCTGAAGTATCGCAACTTCAAGCATAGAATTGCTCAATAGATATTCAAGAGAGTTTCAGACTCTCTTGAATGTTAAAGTCTTAATTTCCAACTCTTTTTTAAGAAAAAGAATCTAAATCTAAAGATTGCATACCTTCGCGTTGTATAAAGGTCATCATACTTCCCAACTGCAACCAAACTAGCAAACAAGTAAATAGACTAATTGGTAGACCGACTTCTAAAGCCAAGGATGGGGGAAAGCCAAATATCTCTAAGCCTGAAGACATAAATAGACAAGTACCGCCTGTTATGCCGATAAATGGTACAAGTAATTGTTTTAATGAGGAACGTGGCTGAGTATTTTCTGCTCGTTCGCTTGGCCAGTTCTGCACAATTACTTTTAAAGTGCCAGATAATGCCAAACCAGATGTTAATGCTATCAAAAAGCCAACAATTAAGAGAAAGTAAGGCGGTTGCTCAGGAAAATAATACATGAAAACTCCTAATTTATAAAGGTTTTTTACTTTTTATTTGTTGACTGGTTCTCAGCAAAAGACCCAAGTAATGTCGCTTTTGGCAGGATAGCGGCTGCCCCTTCTCTGGATAACTCTGTTAAAATCCCGATCGCTACATTTAATAAACGATCCGGTTTTAAGTCATCTTTAACCAAGTTCCACAGGCGTTGGATATCTTCAGTGTGCAAGCGGTCATCTTCAGTCAGAGCAAGCACCAACTGTCGCCTTAAAAACTTGCCTTCTTCCGATATTAAGTATTGGAACCCCATCTGCGCTGTGGGCAATACATCAAAGTTGTTATCGGTACGAGCGATCGCAATCAAATTCTCTAACCGCTGCCACTGAAATTTACCATCTTTGAACAACACATTCAATAATCGTCGCCGTAATTCTGGCGATTCTCCTGTCAGCAACCGCCGCGCTATATAGGGATAACCCACTTCAATAATTTTGAAATCGGGGTTAAGGCTAAGGGCAATACCTTCTTGGGTAACTAGAGAACGAATAATCAAAGCAAACTTTGCCGGAACTCGGAAAGGATATTCGTACATCAGTTCCGAAAATTCATCGGTAACAGTTTTGAAGTTAAAATCTTTGACATTTTTGCCAATAGCGTTTCCTAGCACCGCTTCTAGTGCTGGCACTATCGGGCAAATATTCGTATCTGGAGTCAGAAACCCTAATTTTACAAAGTCTTCGGCTAAGTCGGTATAGTCTTTATTCACCAAATGCACTAGTGCATCGACCAGCGTTTCTTTGGTGCTTTCTTCCAACTGATCCATCATGCCGAAGTCAATATAAGCCATACGACCATCGGGTACAGCAAACAAATTGCCAGGATGAGGGTCAGCATGGAAGAAACCATATTCTAAAAGCTGTTGCAATCCTGATGTAACACCAATTTGGATGATTGCTTCTGGGTCTAAACCTGCTTTGCGGATGTGTTGAGTATCTGTCAGCTTGAAGCCGTCAATCCATTCCAGGGTTAAAACGTGGGTATTGGTATAACGCCAATAAATTCCTGGAACTTTTACTTGTGGATCATTGTGGAAGTTGCTAGCAAATTTCTCGGCGTTGCGGCCTTCATTAATATAGTCAATTTCCTCAAATAACTTCGTGCCAAACTCGTCCACAATTAAAGTTAGGTCGTGACCGAGATTTAAAGGCAACCAAGGAGCTAGCCAACCTGCTGCCCAACGCATTAGATATAGGTCGCGTGTAATTACCGGGTGTAAGTTGGGGCGTTGCACCTTTACGGCGACTTCTTCACCGCTAACCAGACGACCCCGGTACACCTGACCCAAGCTAGCAGCAGCAACTGGGTGAGGTGACAGTTCGCTAAAACTTTCGTGAATTGGACGGCCTAGTTCACTTTCGATAATCTGGTAAGCGATCGCATTATCGAAAGGTGGTAACTGGTCTTGTAACTTGATCAGTTCTTCTAAGAAATCTTTGCGTATCAGGTCAGGTCTGGTGGAGAGGGCTTGACCAACTTTAATAAAAGTCGGGCCGAGGCGGGTGAGCAGTTCTCGTAACTGGATAGCTCGTTTACCCTTGTTCTGCTCAACTTTGTCTTGCCACTCGTCCCACTTCAGACTGAGTATAAATCCTGCAAAGGAGGAGATAATTCTCAGCAGTCGCCCCCAGGCTATCCACGGACGATAACTATAGTAGCGAGCGATCGCATCTGGATTATAGAGTTTTAGTTGAGCAGGTTGATACTGACCCACGCCTTTTTTTGCCTCTTCAACTGAAAAATTTACAATGATTGTTTTTCTGCTGACCTACAAGTTAGTTGTAAGTTGCAGGATAGCGGTACTTTTCTATCTAAAACAACTAGAACTCTACCCTTCGGGGATAGTGTTCGAGGCGATTTTAGCATCTGTTACTGCCTAGATTTATTTATCTTTTTCTTAATTATACTTTATAAAACTACAACTACTTATCCAAGTTTGAGATGATTTTATCTTTTCTTAACTTTAATTTATATAAATACAAATATAAATATGTACCTATATATGCAAATTGAAACTCAGTAACCGCTCATAACATAAAGATCCCCGACTTATGTTATGAGTCGGGGATCTTGGTACTATGTTTATTTATCCCTGTGATTTTAAGTGGAAAATAAAATTACAGCATCAACTAAAACCTTGGTAATTGGTAATAGCTTTGCCACAATTACCAATTACCGATTTTTAATTATCATGTAATGCTATTTAGATTTGGCCTCCAAGTTTTCTAAACGGCTTCTCAATTCCTGATTTTGTTGTTTGAGTTGGTCGAAATCTTCACGCAGTTGACGCAGAGTTTTTTCTGAACCAATGTTCTTTTGCACCTTAGAAATTTCTTCTTCAGCAGAGCGACGTACACGCCCATCAGCTGTTTGTTCAGCTAGCGATCGCAAAATCCCCACGGCTTTGGGTGTTTCCATTTGTCCTAATGCTGCTGCTACCGACACTTGCGTTAAAAAGAAGCTTTCTTTGGCTAGTTCTGTTAATTTTTCTAAAATCCGTTCCAAATTAACTGGACTTTGACCTACAGAAATCTTTCCTAAAGCGCGAATTGTGGCTAAACGTAGGGGTTGTGGCACACCGAGTTTGGTATATTCGATTAGTAGATTTAAAGCTGCTTCCGAAGTTTTGAATTCAGCTAAACCAGCGATCGCCCCACTTCGCACGACTTCATTCCAACCCGCCTTTTCTTCTAAAACGGATTTCAGCAGCTTTAATACCTTATCTTCCTTAGGTTTTTCTTCTAAGTTTGCCGATGCGATCGCCCCGATCACACGAGAAGCCGCTGCTTCCACGTAATAACTAGGATCGCCCTTTTGCACTAACCCTCTGATAACTTTATAGCTTTCAGCAGTTTTGATTTGAGTAAGTGCTTCCACTACAGCTCGTCGCACATAAGCATTTTTATCTTTTAACCCAGCAATTAAGCCATCAAAAGCTTGATCCAAATTGATTTGGGCTAGTTGTTTTGCCACTTCCACGCGCACACCCCACAATGGGTCATTTTTTAGCGATGCAGACAGTGCTTTAATTGCTTCTAACCCACCTTTTTTCGCCAAAGCTGCTGCTGCATAACTACGCGAAATCGGGTCTGGATCGAATTCTAACTGTGCTTTTAACTCCGCGATTGGATATTCTAAAACTACTGTTTTTAGGTAATGATTTCCAACATCAAAGCTAATAAATTGGGGTTTATTTTCTAGGGGAAAGTAGAAGCTTTGTTCGCGTTCATTCACGCGGACAGTAAAAATTTTGAGTTGTGAGTTAGGAGTTATGAGTTTGGAATTATTTTTAACTCCTAACTCCTCATTCCTCACTTTTTCTTGTTGGGTATAGCCAAAACCAATAGGTATTTTTAAATCAAACAAATCCTTACTGCCATTTTTACCTTCATCAGCTTGGGTTTGAGTGACTGTAATTTTTGCTAAATTAGCATCTCCATCCCAAGAGTAAGCTACTTTAAAATCGGGATGACCACCACGATAAACGTATTGGTCAAACAGGAACAAAAGATTACGTCCGGTTGCCTTTTCAATCGCCCTGAGTAAGTCTACTGTTTCTACGGTTTTGTGGGCATTATCTTGGACAAATGTTTGAATTGCCTGCCAAAACAACTCATCTCCCAATTGGGCTCGAATCATGTGATAGACACAAGATCCTTTTTCGTAGATGTGGCGATCGTAAAGTTCAATAGCTTCTCGGTAAACGTGCGTTACCATTGGACGGCGATAACGGCTGCTGTCTTCACTTAAGTAACGACGAGCTTCCAATAAACGATAGTAAGCTGCTTCTTCTAGACTATATTCTTGTTCTGTCCACATCACCTCAGAGTAAGAAGCCATCCCTTCTTTAATCCAAGCATGAGACCAATGCTTAATCACCACCAAATCACCAAACCACTGGTGCGCCAGTTCGTGAACGACTAAAGCTTCGGTGTTGCGATTATCTAAGGCGGCACGTTCATCCAGCAAACATCTATCTGTTAAGAGTGTTGTGGAGGTATTTTCCATGCCACCAAAGATGAAGTCATCGACGCAAACTTGGGCGTATTTCGGAAAAGGATATGGATAACCATACTTTTGGCTCAAAAATTCGATCATTCGGGGAGTTTTTTCCATGCTGCGTTTAGCATCTTCCTCCCGTCCCTTTTCCACATAGTAGGTGACAGGTTTACCCTTCCACTCATCTCGAATTTCAGCAAAATCGCCTACTGCTAAAGTCATCAAGTAGGTAGGATGAACTTGTTGCTGTAACCAATGATAGACTTTATAATCACCATCTTCTATGGTGTCAATTAATTCACCGTTGGAAATCGCCACAAGAGGGTTGGGAACGCGGACACGAATTTCCGAAGTAGACAGTTGTCCTGGATAGTCAAAGCAGGGGAACCAAAAGCGAGAGTCTTCGTCTTCACCTTGAGTCCAGACTTGAGTAGGCTTGTTTGGGTAGTGCTTATCTGGTTGAATAAAATAAATACCGCGTTGCGGTTTTGCCACTGAGTAAGCGATCGCAATCAGCAAGCGTTGACCAATCTGGGTTGCCTGAGAAAGTTGAATAGAAAGCTGTTCGCCGTCATAGTCAAAAGTTTGTGGCACTTCGTCCACCTGCACAGACTCGATATTTAGGTTGACAGCATCCAAAGTCAAACGATCAATACCATTACGGATTGGCAAGAGGCGAATGCTACAACTGCCCTGATAGCTTTGCTTGGGGATATCCAAGCTGAGATCGAGAAAAATATGCTCTACCTGTCCGGGGCGATCGGGGTTGTAGTGTGGTCTTGCTCCCGGTAACTCAAAAGGTTTGTGTCCGTTATTATCTGTATCAAAATAAGACTGCGACATTGATGCTTACTGACCTTGTAATCCTGAAAAGTCTGGCTTGGTTGGATGTAGTTAAGTAAAATAGCGGTGTTTGATGTATTTCCCAAATCAACAGGGCATTATGGAGGTGAGAACTCCCCTTTGGGATTGGGAGATTGAAATTAATCTCACCCGAACTTCCGAAGATCGGCTACCGATCCTGAGATTTTTTCTATATTCCTGCCGCATTTACTTTTCCTGATGTTCTGCACTTTTTTGGCATTGAGTCAAGAGTCTCTTGTCCCTCTATAGATTCTCATTAAGTACAAATACTCCTAATTATTTTTATAACTTAGGATAGCTTGCTGCTAAACACGCTACTTTGTTTAAAATGAACAGCATATCATTTGCAAATTCGCTCCTCATCTGATTGAAGTATTTTTGAGAGTAATTTTAGACCGCTAATTTATAGGATTACTAATTTTATCAGTAAATACCAACTGGAGTTGAAACTAGATGTAGGATACCAGTTGCGTAAGAGTAAAATAATCGATTTTTGTCTCCGTAAAAACTCCCATACTGGCGAGTGACTGTAAAAGTCGTTCAGAGAGTACGCTTGTAGATTGATTTTGCGCTTCCCAAATCTTCTTAACTTTTTTAACAAATCGGCGGGCGATCGCTAGCTTGTTTGCTGTATAGATGGACTGGGAGATCCAAGTGCTATAGCAATCTGAAATCATTCCTAAACAATCAGATTCCCAACTTCATAAGAGTTGTCGGGAATCTCAGCCTTGCAATTTTTACAAATCAGATAGGATTGCTATGTATTTAATTTGCAAAAACCCATTTGTAGTGAAAAATCACTTTTAAGTTGGATGTTTACTAATTGAGACATGACATTTAGCTGAGAATTTTTATGATTAATATCTGATTCATCATGGATGTCAAAAGCAACAATTTTCTGCAAGTGGGAGGTAGATGTGCAACTTCTCAATCAGCGTGCTGCTGAATCCTTTTGTCATGGGTTAGTCTAGCGATGGATTAGCGGAAATTATTATAAATCCGAAAACTCTACAGTGACACTTGTATAAATCTCGGTAACAATCTGAGCAAAAGAGGATAACAAAATGCCTGAAAGTAAATCAAAATTTCTCATTCCTGCTGTTGGTGCTGCCGTCGTTGTCGTAGGAAGTATAGCGGCTTATACGTACTTTAAAGGCTCACCAGGAGGTACATCAGACGCTCTAGGTAGCGCTAAAGTAGTACCTTCAACAGCACTGATGGCAACTTATATTACTACTGACTCTGAAGCCTGGGCAAAATTACAGCAGTTTGGCACTCCAGAAGCACAAAAGTTAGTGGCAAAAGGTCTGGAAGATTTCAATAAGCAAATTTTTAGTGACAGTAACGTTTCTTATGAAAAAGACATAAAGCCTTGGGCTGGTGGTGTGATGATTGCTGTATTGCCACCAAATCCTGTAAAACCGGCACAGTTAAAGGTACCCTCTGGGACAACTAATGTACCAACAAATTTACAGCAGGAATCAAATATCTTGATAGTGGTGGGAATCAAGGACAAACTCAGTGCGTTAAATTTTGCAAACAAATTGAAGTCACAAAAAGGGGTGAAATTACAGGAATCTGACTATCAAGGTCAAAAAATTATCGAAACTACACAAAATGGCAAGCCGACGTATAGCGTCGTTTTAAATGATAGTCAGTTGGTATTAGCCCCCGAAAAGCAAGCTGTAGAAAAAGCAATTGACACGTTTAAGGGACAGTCTTCTTTTGCCAATAAAGAAGGTGCTAGCAGCATTCTTAAAGGAGTGGATCTTAAAAACAGCCTCGCCCAAATTTATGTACCAGACTATGCCGGAATGATACAGCAATTAACTGCTGGAAATCCCCAGGCAAAGCAATTACCCCCACAAACCCTGACGCAACTGAAGCAGATAAAATCTGTGGTAGCGGGTGTTGGTGTTGATGATGCGGGAGTACGGGTAAAAGCGATCGCTAATTTAGATCCGCAATTAAATAAATTTCAGTATCAATCAAGTCCTGGGAATATAGTCGGGCAATTTCCTGCTGATACCTTTGCTCTGATTAGCGGAAATGGCATCAGCCGTGGTTGGGAAGTGCTAGTAGAGCAGTCAAAAGATTATCCAGAAATGAAGCAAGCTCTGGAACAAGCGCGAGGACAACTGAAATTCGCCAATATAGACCTAGATAAGGATGTTTTTGGTTGGATGAATGGGGAATTCGCCTTTGGTGCGATTCCATCAAATCAAGGAGTATTAGCGAGTGTTGGTTTTGGAGGTGCTTTAGTATTTGATACTAGCGATCGCAAAACTGCCGAAGCCACCTTGACAAAATTGGATACCCTTGCCAAAGCCCAACAAATCAACGTCGCCAACAGAAATATCGGTGGTAAAAATGTAACTGAATGGCAAATACCCCGACAAGGAGCTTTATTAGCACATGGTTGGCTAGATCAAGATACTGTATTTGTAGCTCTTGGTGGCCCAATTGCTGAGGTTGTTAGCGATCGCAAAAATCCATCTCTTGACACTAGCGACGCCTTCAAAGCCGTGACTGGTTCTTTGCAAAAGCCCAATGGCGGCTATTTCTACCTGGATATGGATAAAACTAAAACTGTGCCCCTGATCAATAGTTTTGTATCATCTAACGCCGATACTATCACCATCCTAAATTCCATTCGTGGTCTTGGTTTTACTGCTATTAGCCCTGATAAATCCACTAGTGAATTAGAGGTGTTGTTAGCTCTCAAGCCTACTGCAAAGTAGGGCATTAAAGTAGGGCATTGGGCATGGAGTATGGGGATTGAATATTTCTCCCTCACTTCCTCATCTCCCACCCTACGGGAAGTTAAACCTACATCTCCCTCAGCTTTTTTCTTCTCTACGAGACGCTGTGCGTAGCTTGCTTGCCTGTAAGGGTACAATTAATTTTGAATTTTGAATTGATTTCTCCTTCATCTCCCTACTCACAAAACTTGATTATTCCGAGATTCCAAGTTTTGGTTCAGCCTATCTAAGGCGCCAGTCAATCTTTCTTGGGCTACAAGGTTAGGATCTGGCAAGGGTTCATCGGCTACTTCTTCTTGTCTCTTGAATTTTTGTAAGGCTCGAATTGCCACAAATAAAACTAAGGCAATGATTACAAAGTCAACTATTGCGCCAAGAAACTCACCAATCTTGATTCCTGGACTAATGGTGATTGTTCTCCAGTCTTTGCCACTAAAACTAACCAAGGGATTAATCAATGGCATGATCACATCTTCAACAAAGGAAGTGACAATCTTGCCAAAAGCACTACCAATGATCACAGCGATCGCCAAGTCAACTACATTGCCTTTAAGGGCAAATTCTTGAAAATCTTTTAAAAAGCCACTTGCTCTTCTTCTTGCTCTGGCCATATTTGATTCCAATAAGCGAACTTACTGTACTTTTCTTTATAAATTGCACTCAGTTTTTTGCCATTCTTGTTGAGACAAATGTTGCTAAGTATCAAAATTTTACCAGTCTTGAATAAAATTCTCTGATAAAAAGAAAATGTAACCCAGCATCATTCAAATATTCTCAGAACTTTGCTGCTCTGCAAATGTCAACTTTCTATAATATTTGTTGCATGGGGCAAGCCAAAGGAGGCAGACTGCCGTTATACAATTCAATTCATTTCTAGACTGCTGTCTAGCAACTATGTCATAAGTAGAAAAGGCTGTTAAATGCAAACTAATTTATGACTGCTGCTGTAAACACTAATCCTGGTTTAGCTTCCCGCTTGGTAAATGGCATACTGGCAATTCAGCCTTTAGCTAATCTAGCCAAGCATCAAGCTAGACAAATGATGATTAAACGTGCCGAGAGAATTGGTGTGCCTTGGACACAAGAAGTTGAAACACTACAGGCGCATGATTGGAAGGCTGATTTAGCTCAAGTAGAAAATCCTCAGCTTTCATACCCAGAATACTATTTGCGGACATTCCATGCCTACGAAGGTGGAAACCTCAGTTGGAAAGCTGCTTGCGAGTTAGAAGTTGCTGCTCGTACTGTCCATGCTGGAATTTGGCAAGATGCTGGAGCAGAAGGAGATGCTAAACTGCGCCAAAGTTACCACGATATCCTCAAAGCGCAAATCCCCAATCAACCCCAAGACATCTTAGATTTGGCTTGTGGTGTGGGTTTGAGTACATTTACCATGCAAGAAATTTATCCTCATGCCAAAATTACAGGCTTAGACTTATCTCCCTACTTCTTAGCCGTTGCCAATTACCGCGCTGGGCAACGTCAAGCTAAAATTAACTGGCTTCATGCCCAAGCTGAATCTACTGGGCTACCTGATGCCTCGTTTGATTTAGTTTCCATTTTCCTGATGTGCCACGAATTACCCCAATCAGCAACCCGACAGATTTTAGCTGAAATGCGCCGCGTGTTGCGTCCGGGTGGCTACTTGGCAATTATGGATATGAATCCCAAATCTGAAGTTTACAAGAAAATGCCAGCCTACATTTTGACTTTGCTCAAAAGTACTGAACCTTATTTAGATGAATATTTTGCTTTAGACATTGAGCAGGCTATTGTTGAGGCGGGTTTCCAAGCTCCCACTATCACCAACAATACCCACCGTCACCGTACAGCGATCGCTCAGGTGAGTGGTTGATTTATCTCTACTGTTGTGGGCAGCAATACCACCCTTACTGCTGCTAGGCTACTACTACTGTCGGATACCATTTGCCCCACCTCTGTTAAAGTTACTGATGTTCTTTATCATTGGGGCAATATCTGGTTTTTTAGCCCTTAGACTCGAATGGGATTTTGAAAATGTAGCGAACTCTTTTGTAGGCTGGCATCAGATTAAGCGATCGCTTCTTGGTACAGCCTTGCGTCAGCTTGTGGAAATAGGCCCAATTGAAGAAGGCTGCAAGTTGGCTGCGGTTGTTATCCCAAGCTACTATCTGCAACGCAAGTATCGATTACTTCACTCTAGCGTTTTCCTCTTCGCGATCGCTGTTTCCCTTGGATTCACTGCCGAAGAGAACTGGATTTACTTTTTCCACGGTACAGCATCAGTTTTTGAACGTACTATCGGCACGCCAGTCCATGCTATGTTTTCTGCACCT
Organism: Nostoc sp. DedQUE12b; assembly: GCF_034530835.1. Taxonomy (NCBI): domain Bacteria; kingdom Bacillati; phylum Cyanobacteriota; class Cyanophyceae; order Nostocales; family Nostocaceae; genus Nostoc; species Nostoc sp. DedQUE12b. The sequence continues at coordinate 53,261 of NZ_JAVRCI010000035.1, forward strand.
TGGGGATATGCATTAGGAATCTATATTTCTTCTAAAAATCGCTTAAATCGAGACAAAAAATTTATTTTTAGGGCTTGGCTAAATTCTGTAATCTGTCATGCTCTAGTGAATGTCCTATCTAGTGCTTGGGGTTATTCATTACCCCTACGTTTCCTAAGTTACGGTTTATTTCCGTTTCTGTTGTGGATGTTTTGGCGGCTGGAACAATTACTGCGAAAAGTGCAAGGTAAACCTGTAATTACCCTGATTTCAGAACGTACAATCCAGCGCCGTTACTGGCAGAGGAGTTTAGTGTTGTTTGCCCTCATGCTAGGTGGAAATGCTATTTTTGGGTTGTTTCTTTTAATCAGGACTGTTAGTCCTTTGAGTCCGTCAAAGTTTTTTGACACTTATATTTTGTGGTTTATATTTAGTCGTTTTTTACTAAATCTCTTTTTTGGAGTTTTAGCGTGGGGCATTTATCGCTATTTGCGACATTCCGTCCGTCGTCGGTATTTTTAAAATATGATTTAGGAAAAGGCTAGGTGGTTTCTATGCAAACAACTCCAGTGCGTTGGACGACTGCTGATCTAGAGCTATTTGCTAGCGATCGCAGAAATCGCTATGAGATTATTGATGGAGAACTATTTGTGACTAAAGCGCCTAACTGGGATCATCAAACGAGTTGCGTCAATATTGCTACAGCTCTTAAGATTTGGTCAGATGAAACTGGTCTAGGTAAAGCTGCGATCGCACCTGGAATTATTTTCTCAGATTCGGACAATGTGATCCCTGATGTAGTGTGGGCAAGCCATGAACGCTTAAAAAATTTACTAGATGAAGCTGGACATCTCACGGGCGCACCGGAGTTAGTAGTAGAAGTTTTATCTCCCGGTGAAAAAAACGAGAAACGCGACAAAGAAACAAAGCTAAAGCTGTACTCAGTACAAGGAGTTCAAGAATATTGGATTTGCGATTCTGTACAAAAGAAAGTTGAGGTTTATCGACGCGAACAGGCTGCATTAAAGTTAGCAGCTACCTTATTCAATCAAGATGAACTGACAAGCCCTTTGTTACCTGGTTTTAATTGCTTAGTAAGTAAACTTTTTTAGCTGGGCATGGGCATGGGGATTATATACATTCCCTATGTCCTATGCCTAATTTCCAATTAGCTAAACTTGTGCTAGTACTGGCTGATTCACGGATGCGCTGACTGAATCCGATTCAGACTCCGTGCAGTAGATTTCACAGGAGTTATTCGGACTTTCAATCAATTTTACTTTGTAAAGTTTAGCTCCCAATTCCTGAATGGGCGATCGCAGTAAATTACTAATGTAAAGTGCGATATTTTCAGCAGTGGGTACAACTTCGGCAAAATAGGGAATATCTTTGTTTAAAAATGTGTGATCGAATGGCTCTACCACATAATCTTCTACCACTTGATTCAGGGCACTTAAATCAATAATCATGCCAGTACGTGGGTCAATTGCCCCTTTGACAGTGACTTCTAGATGGTAGTTATGTCCGTGACCGTTAGGACGAGCGCACTTACCATAAATCTCAGTGTTTTCTTCGTTACTAAGGTTAGGATGAGCTAGCCGATGGGCGGCGCTAAAGTGAGTACTGATGGTGAGGTAGGCTTCCATTGCGTTTCCCATATAATCTGCCCAAAGTTCAGGATGTTCAAATAACTGCACACGGACTAGAGGCAAATGAGGTGCTAGCCGTTGCCAGATAATCCGTGCAATATTCTCAGTGGTAGGCAGAGTTTGTTGAAATTCTGCCCACACATCATTGAGATAAGAGAAGTCCAATTGACTGGTAACTTCCCGTTTAATTACGTGTTTCACATCAGACAAGTTCAGCACCATGCCATATTCATCCAATTCCCCGGCTAGGGAGATAAATAAGACATAGTTATGCCCGTGTCCCGGAAATCTAGTACCAGCACCAAATTTCTCAATATTCTCGGCTTCACTCAGTTCTGGCAACCAATAACGATGACTTGCTGAAAACTGGGCGCGGCGATTAACAATGCATTGCATGAGTACACTATTAGCAGAATTTAAAATTTCTTAATCTTTTTCTGCTTCCAGCATAAACTAATTTCTTTGTCAGTTGTCATTAGTCATTAGTCATTTGTTATTTGACTAATGACTAATGACCAATGACTAATGACTATTTACAGACACTTGTGCTTCACAGTGCAATCTCGTAGCTATGCGGAATAGTTCATGACCTGTGTGTAAATAACGCTCATCGTAGTTTAAAGGAAAGTAACCTAATTCATCGAGTCCATCTCCTACTTGATCGAGGCTGTAATAAAGGTGAGCGGCTGTTCTTGCGAGACTAGGGGGATTTGGCAGGGAGCGAAAAGTAGTTTGTGCCTGCTTGAGGTCATCTCGACAGGTTTTTAAGTATTCCTGAAATTCATCTAACAACTCATCATCAAAGGGATCGGCAGCTAATTGCTCCATTTGTTCTTCTAAAGAATAAAGAATGGTACAAAGCAAGCGATTTACTGGTTGGTAAACTTGACGCAGCCATTCTTCAACTTGCTCGTCAACATCACGTCCGGTTTTTCGTGTGGTCTGGTAATGCTGTTGGGCTGATGCTGTACGCTGTTGGCGATCGCTATTTAATTTTTGGGAGTCATCTTGCAGTTCTTGGTCATAATTGCGGCGATTTTGGTTGTCGCCTAAGACTTCATAAGCTGCATTGATGCGGATAATTTGCTCGCGATCGGCTGTTTCCTGATTACTGTCAGGATGAAACAACTTAACCAAGCGGCGATAAGCTTGCTTAATCTCCGCTTGGCTTGCGCTTGGACTAACTTTGAGAGTTTCGTAATGGTTAGAAACGTGCTTAGAATTGACCATTAATTCAATGTATTGTTAACTGACGCTAGTGGCTAATCTTGCCTCTAGGTCTTGGAACAACGGTGTACTCAAATACCTCTCACCAAAACTGGGCTGAATCATCACAATTAAACGTCCCTTATTTTCTTGACGTTGGGCGACGCGAATTGCTGCACATAAAGCTGCTCCACTGGAAATGCCAGATAGTAGCCCTTCTTCTTTTGCCAAACGCCGACTATAAGCGATCGCTTCTTCATCGGTGACGGTAATCACTTCATCAATCAATTTTATCTTTAATACTTGGGGAATAAACCCAGCACCAATTCCCTGGATTTTGTGGGGCCCTGGTCGTCCCCCAGATAAAACTGGGCTATTGGCTGGTTCAACTGCGATCGCCTTGGAATTAGGCTTGCGTTCTTTAATCACTTCTGCTACACCAGTGATCGTACCACCTGTACCCACTCCTGCCACAATTATATCGACTTGTCCATCGGTATCTTCCCAGATTTCCTCTGCCGTAGTTTCCCGATGCACTTTTGCATTAGCTGGATTGCGGAACTGCTGCAACATATAGGTATTTGGTGTAGTATTAACTATTTGCTGCGCTCGTTGAATTGCCCCACTCATACCTTCCATTCCTGGTGTTAGTTCCAGTTCTGCCCCGTATGCTCGCAACATTGCCCGACGCTCTCCACTCATCGTCTCTGGCATTGTCAAAATTAATCGATAACCCTTTGCTGCTGCTGCCATTGCTAGGGCAATACCGGTATTTCCAGAAGTGGGTTCTACCAATACTGTCTTCCCAGGAGTAATTAGCCCTTCCTCCTCTGCGGCGTTAATCATACTTACTCCAATCCGGTCTTTGACTGATGCCGATGGGTTCATACTTTCCAGTTTCACCACAATTTCTGCAACACATCCTTCTGTTTGAGGAATCCGGTTTAACTGCACTAGAGGGGTACGACCAACTAGTTCTGTAATGTTACGAGCTATTCGCATAAATTAGTCCTTAATTATTAATTATTTGTTATTGGTCATTAGTCATCAACAAATGACAAATGACTCTTGACTAAATGTAGTACATGACATCTAATTGCCGCCGCGAATCTCTTTTTTCGCAAAGATCCTGGAGCGTATATTTTTGTAAGACTGAATTTGCCGCGCGACTTGCTTCTTGCCAAATTTCTTCTATAACTGAACTGTCTATGCTTTTGGAATTAACGTTTTCTTCACCAGCTCGCGCCTCTAAGCCTTCTAAACATTCCAAAATCTCAAAAAGGATGATTTTTCGGGGTTCTCGCGTTAATAGATAGCCACCTTTTGAGCCACGCTGACTTTTAACTATACCGCCACGCCTCAAGCTTGCTAGTAGCTGTTCCAGATAGCGATCGGGTATGTTTTGTTGTGCTGCAATTTGTCGAATTTGCAGCGGTTCGCCGCTTTCGTAATGAGCGGCCATCTCTAATAAGGCGAGAATTGCGTATTCCGATTTACAGGATAGTTCCACAAGCAGCAATAAGTTAGGGGTAGAAATTAGGAGTTAGGAGTCATTAATCTGGAATTCAAAATCTCAAATTGGTAGAGTTAAGATACTACGCGATATGTAGCTTTATACCACCAACTTCTACTAAAAAAGCTCGCTCAGAGAAAGCTGTTCGCGGCGTAAGTCACTTGTAGAGTGGGCATTACTCTAGTCTATTCATATCAAACCCGCCATAACTTCTAACTTTTCTATTATACTCCGGTTAACTACTGGGGTTTATCCATTATTACCGAAAACAAAAACCCCACCTCATGGCGGGGAGAAATAGAGTTCAAAATTCTCAGTAGATAATCAACACTCTAGAAGGTGAAAGTAGTTCTGAGCGTACCGATAATAGCATCATCGTTATCGCTGTTTTGACCAGGAGAGGTCAACCAGATTACACCAGGGGTTACAGAGATGTTATCCGACACACGATACTTGTAGAAGCCTTCAACGTGATAGGGTATATCATTGTTGCCACCAAAACCTGGGCGGTTAAAGGAATAGGGTTCTGCACCAGCAAAAACACCTAAAACGTTACCTTTTTTACCGAAATCAGGTAAGGCTACCCCTAAACCGTAGCTCCAAGCTTGATAATCATCATCTGCACCTACACCTGTGACGTCATGGTAAGAGACGAATCCACTAATGGACAGTTTGTCGCTAGGTCTAAAGGCAGCCGACACACCGTAGGAGTTGCTGCTAGATGGGGTTACTACACCTGCTGCATTACCTAAAAAGTTAGCTTGTCCAGTACCTACATCAAAACCTCCAGTTGCTCCGTCTGTACCAGAGTCGAATAAAGCACCACTTGCACTATATCCGTGGACGTAGGTAGCAGCTAAAGCCAAACGATCGCCAACACTAAAGTTCAACTGTCCGAGAGCTGCATAGTCGCCGTTGGTCAGACCTGAACTAAGAGTAGGATCGTTAGCCTGTGATGCTAAATAACCCGCAGTGATTGAGCTATTTCCTAAAATACCTTGACCTTTACCAAGGGGTATATTGAGTGCTATACCAGCACCACCACCAATCCGATAAATGGGACTTTCAGTAGCAAAGGTAGATAAAGCGCCGTTACCGCCGTCAGTGTTGTCAAAAAAGTAAGGGTTATTGACAGCAGTATAATGGCTGTGTCGTCCACCACTAGCTGCGAGATAAACTTGGGCTGGACCTATAGGAGCTTCATAGGTCAAACGGTCTATCCTAACAGAATTGTTACCAGTGCTACTAACTTCAAAGGTTTGTGTACCTTCAGCAGTATTGATAGCACCACCAGCGTTATCAAATTGTGTAAAGGCTGTTGCGTTACCAGCTGCGAGACGGGTATGTAAAACGTCTCTACCAGTGAAGCTGGTTTGCAAGTCCAAACGTACCCGATCTTGGAAGACAGTATTATTGTTGTCACCAGTGGTACCTCCAAACACATCAGTAACTGCAAAAATTGCTTCACCGACTAGTTTTGTGGTGGTGGAGAACTGATTCGCTTCCAATTCAGCAGTCCGCGCTTCTAAGGAATCTACGCGACCGCGTAGGGTTGCTAATTCTGCGGAAAATTCTTCTTGCAACCGTTGTAAGGTGGCTAAATCTTGTTTTGTTACCAAGTCAGCTGTTGCTGTGGCAATTAATTCGTTAACCCTATCCAAACAAGCATTCAAACCAGCGGCAAATTCATAACGGGTTAAAGCACGATTACCGCGATAAGTGGCATTCGGATAACCTGCAATACAACCATAGCGCTCAACCAAGGACTGCAATGCTTGGAATGCCCAGTCGGTAGGTTGTACATCGGAAAATTGGGAAACCGATGTTACTTGAGACTGAGAATTACCTTGGTTGCCTTCGTTGCTGTAGCGATTAACTTGATCTATGGTTGTCTGAGCCAATATTTCTGGCTGTTGAGCAACTTCGCTTACACCTAGTTGTTTAGCTGCTGACACTTCTGTGGTTGTGCTTGGGGCCGCCATTGCTGTTGCCGAAACTAACAATGTTGCTCCCAAAACTGCTGGGCTAACCACTAAGGATTTCCATAATAGATTAGACATTTTTCCTTTACTCCTCACACCTTGTTTAGATAATTGGTTTCGTTGCACCTAATTCTCAAAAATGCGACATCTCATTGAAACCTGTGAATGAGATATAGTTGCCACTACTACAATTCTAGTTTTTGCAAAGCTAATAAACGATTAATTTTGGGTTAAAAACTTATGTGATTAACTTATGCAAAAACATATCTTTATATCATAACATTATAAAACATCTGATCTAGATGGCAAGATTGGAGCGATCGCCTTAATAACTGTCACACATACTTATCCAAATATCTAAGCAGGGAGTAGAGTTTGGGTCATTCGCTCTCTACGCAGGCTAAATTGCTGAAAGTTTTAGACACTTAGCAGTTTGCCATCAAAAATCACTTCTAACACTTACTCATAGTATAAATCTCCTACCACTTAGAACGCACTGGCTCGGCTATACAAACTTTATATCCCAGTGACTTCCTGTTGTCTGTTGCAAGATGTTAGAAGAAATCACTTAATTGATCTGGGAAATCACCCGTGCTACATCAAAGTCTGGCTGCGTCAATCCGCCTGCATCATGTGTTGTAAGTGTAATCTTCACTTTATTATAGGAAATCTCTATATCTGGATGATGTCCGGCTGACTCAGTCGGCTCAACCAGTTTATTGACAAACTCAATTGCTTCAATAAAATCTTTAAATGTACGGGTAATGTGCAACTTGGAATCTTTAACAGTCCAATCTGACAAAACCTTTGCCTGTTCTTGAATTTCCGCTTCGGTGAGTAGTTGTGCCATATTAAGAAATTCCTACTTATATAGTTACAACATTTTGCATCTGACAAAGGCAAACACCTTTTATTCTCCACACGTAAAATATGGAAGGATAAATTAAGCCACAATAATGTGTATGTCTATATTTAAATCAGACTTGGCAGATAGACACTATTTCGCACATTTGGTCATACTCCAAGTTTTAATACAAGATATTTATTCTTTTTAAGAAAACTTAATTAGGTTGCCTTTATCCACGGCAGCGATCGCTATCTATCTTTTAAAAGTAACCATTGATAAAACAAAAATTACCTATAAAAAACTATCCGCCCTGATTTAGATCGGATGATCTAAGTCAGAGCGGTCTAGCGGGTCTTCAGGTTGCAACCAGACTGCCGGAAGGAACTCCGAGCTTGCCTAGCTAGTTGAGCTAACTTAGTATCTCAAAGATAACTAAGGCTAACTTTTAGAGAACAGCCCCGGCACACAGCCGGCTAACTGCAACCTGATGACCCATGCATTTACTACTTTCTATCATGGGCATCACCTCCTTATTGCCTAAGCGGTCTTAGTTTTAAAAGGGCAGAGTATTTACTCTGGGTTTATAACCTTCATCTAACATAACACATAAATTTAGAGATATTAACCAATATATAAAAAATCTCCCACCTTTTTGATGGGAGATTACTGGAGAATAATGAAAATTGACGCTTTATTGGCTGATTACAAGGAGATTATTTTATCTGGGTGTGTCAATTTTCGCCAACCACAACCTAATTCAAGTCATGGCCAAATTTGAATTCTTAGAGAGCGTTACCGCGAGGTAGAACTTCTTCAGGGAATACAAATTGTTCGTGGGGTTGATCTTGAGGAGCCATCCAAGCGCGGATACCCTCGTTCAGCAAAATGTTTTTGGTATAGAAGGTTTCAAACTCAGGGTCTTCCGCCGCCCGTAATTCTTGGGAGACGAAATCATAAGCCCGCAGGTTGAGTGCTAAACCGACGATGCCGACGGCGCTCATCCACAAGCCTGTGACTGGCACGAACAACATAAAGAAGTGCAACCAGCGCTTGTTAGAGAAAGCAATACCGAAAATCTGTGACCAGAAACGGTTTGCCGTCACCATTGAGTAGGTTTCTTCCGATTGGGTGGGATTGAAGGCGCGGAAGGTGTTAGCACCATCACCGTCTTCAAACAAGGTATTTTCCACTGTCGCACCGTGAATGGCGCACAGTAGCGCACCACCCAATACACCCGCAACACCCATCATGTGGAAGGGGTTGAGTGTCCAGTTGTGGAAGCCTTGCAGGAATAGTAGGAACCGGAAGATAGCTGCGACGCCAAAGCTGGGTGCAAAGAACCAGCTTGATTGTCCCAAGGGGTACATCAGGAATACGCTGACGAATACTGCAATGGGAGCGGAGAAGGCGAGGGCGTTGTAAGGGCGGATACCTACTAGACGCGCAATTTCAAATTGCCGCAACATGAAGCCGATCAAACCGAAGGCTCCGTGTAGGGCAACGAATGGCCACAACCCACCCAGTTGGAACCAACGGGTGAGGTCGCCTTGGGCTTCTGGCCCCCACAACAGCAGTAGGGAGTGTCCCATGCTGTCGGCGGGGGTGGATACTGCCACTGTCAGGAAGTTACAGCCTTCTAGGTAGGAGGAGGCTAATCCGTGGGTGTACCAAGAGGTGACGAAGGTGGTGCCAGTCAGCCAACCGCCTAGTGCTAGGAAGGCGCAGGGAAATAATAGTATCCCTGACCAACCTACGAATACGAAGCGATCGCGCTTGAGCCAGTCGTCTAGAACGTCAAACCACCCTCTACTAGGGGCACGTCCAACTGCGATGGTCATGAGAGCAAATCTCCAAATGTTTATAAGTACAGGTTGTATCTGTATTATAGATGGCAATATAAAGGCCTTCCATAAGCAGAAAGTTAACCAGGTTGTTAACCAAGTTTACAATTTTTTACACACCTTTAATTATATTAGGTGTAAATTGCTAATTTTTCTAGGGGTTTTCTCATAAAATTTAATTTTTGATTCAGATAAGGTGATAAATGGGGAGTAGGGAATGGAGAATCAGAAGCAGAGAGGCAAAAGAGCAATGGATAGAAGAAATAACTGATGCCCAATGCCCCATGCCCAATCCTCATTTCCCTAGAATCACTCAGCTGACGCTAAAATGAGTCCACAGTTAAATTTGATTATTGCTAAATGTTTACCATCGATTTAAGCATCAGAAACACTGCTTTCCCTATCTCGGTACAACGTAAGTCAGCAGAGGATGCTGAGGCTATCTATCAGCTAATTTTGGCAGCAATCCGTTCTGGGAATCCTGACATTGTAGAACTCAAGTGCGAAGGCAAGACAGAGAAAAAAATTGCTGTCCGCGCTAGTGAAATTTCTGGGGTGCAGATTGTTCAGAAAGATGGTACAACCCCTGGTGGCGGCAGACCACCTGGCTTTTTCGCTGTAGCTGCTGAGTAACCAAGGTTGACAAATGGCTCAAGTGGGCATTGAGGTCAAGGATTTAAATTTCAGCTGGCCTAATGGAGAGAAAGTTATTAAATCTTGCTCTTTAGAAGTACCCAAGGGTGAGTTTTGGATGCTCTTGGGTACAAATGGCAGTGGAAAATCTACTTTACTGAGACTGCTGGCGGGGTTATTAGCTCCTAAATCTGGCGAAATTCGGGTTTTGCACCCTGTTGGCTTTGTCTTCCAAAATCCGGATCATCAACTGGTGATGCCAACAGTTGGTGCTGATGTGGCTTTTGGATTGGTGGAAGAAAAGTTGCCACCTGCTGCTACCAGAGCAAGAGTTGAAGAGGCGTTAGGGGCGGTGAATTTGCTTACTTTGCAACGACGCCCTATTTATGCACTTTCTGGGGGACAAAAACAGCGAGTCGCGATCGCAGGTGCGATCGCCCGTCGCTGTGAAGTTCTATTATTAGATGAACCCACTGCCTTACTAGATCCAGATAGCCAGTTGGATTTAGTTGCTGGTGTCCGCCGCCTTGTCAAAAGTCGAGGTATTACAGCCCTGTGGGTAACACATCGATTAGATGAGCTAAATTACTGTGATGGCGCTTTCTTGTTAGAAAAAGGCTCTTTGGTTGATAGTGGTGAAGCCGAACGTCTCAAACAACGTCTGATGGAGGTACACAGCGAAGCCTCTTAATTAGGTACTGAGTAGTGAGTGCTGAGTGCTGAGTAAAATTCATTGCATTCAGTACTCCTGAATACTACTAGAAAAGAACTGTAACGCGCCTTTTAAACAAAGGCGCGTTTTAAGTTGGTGTGTCTATCTGAGGTTTGAGTTTTGTGAGGCTACCGTATTTTTTATTTTGTGTAACATAGTGTTACAGACTATGCATCAATTATTATAAAACTTATGAATGAATTTTGTTAACTCTAGAAAATTGTGATTAAAAACCATGCCCCGTTCCTTACTCCAAGCCGTTTTGTTAGTGGACGGCTACAATATCATAGGTGCTTGGCCTTGCCTTAAAAAAACGCGTGATAGCGTTGGACTAGAGGCTGCACGGGGCGAGCTTGTGGAAGCGATGACTGGTTATAGTGCGTTTCAAGGTTACACAACTCAAATAGTTTTTGATGCCCAATATCAAAATTGCTCTAGTAATAAAGAAATTATTACTGAGCTTTTATCTGTTTATTACACTGATTTTGGGCAAACAGCAGATACTTATATCGAAAAATCCTGCGCTTCTTTTCGCCACCAAATAGCCCAATCTTTGATTTCTCGTGTGATTGTTGCTACATCAGATCGGGCACAACAGTTGATGATCCAAGGGTATGGGGCTGAATGGTTGTCAGCACAGCAACTCTGTGGGGAAGTGGAAGCCACTGTCTGCCGGATGCGACAAAAGTATCATACGCGCAAACAATCTAAGAGTAGGTTTTTAGCTAATGCCATTGATGCTAAAGCGCGGCAGCGTCTGGCTGAATTACGAATGGGATTGTAATAGATATTTAGTATCTAAGAGTTTCTGCTTAAGTTCCTGAATCGATTTTGGCTGCAAATAATTCTCTAAATTAAGTTTCTAAAAAAAATATTGGCGAAAGTACTTGCCAAATACTATTTTTAGCCCTAATATTATAAATCGTGAGTGGTCCTCAGTAGCTCAGTGGTAGAGCGATCGACTGTTAATCGATTGGTCGCTGGTTCGAATCCAGCCTGGGGAGTTTATCAATTTTGGATTTCAAATTTTGGATTCTAGATTATCCATCAGAGACTTATGGTCGCTTGACTCGGCTGTGACGTTTCTGAATCATGGGTCTTTTGGTGCTTGTCCTAAACAAGTGCTGGAATTTCAACAAAGGCTGCGATCGCAGCTCGAACATGAACCCTTACGCTTTTTTGGTAGGGAATGGGAACCTCTGCTAGACAATGCCAGAAGTAAGCTAGCTACGTTTATGGGTGCTAATGTCCAAGATTTGGTATTTGTCCCCAATGCGACGACTGGCGTTAATTCGGTGTTAAGGTCGCTGAGGTTTTCACCAGAGGACGAAATACTTACAACTAACCACGAATATAATGCTTGCCGCAATGTACTTGATTTTATTGCCAGTCGCACTGGTGCGCGGGTGGTGGTGGCAAAAGTTCCTTTCCCTATTGACTCACCACAGCAAGTAATCGCAGCAATAATTGAGCGAGTTTCACCAAAAACACGATTAGCACTTTTGGATCATGTTACCAGCCAGACAGGTTTAATCTTCCCGATTCAAGAGTTGGCGAAGGAGTTGCAACAACGGGGTATAGATACGTTGGTAGATGGGGCACATGCGCCTGGAATGATTTCTCTCGATTTACGAGAGATTGGCGCAACTTATTACACGGGGAATTGTCATAAATGGTTGTGTGCGCCTAAAGGGGCAGCATTTTTGTATGTGCGACGAGATAAACAGTCAGAAATTCGTCCTCTAACAATTAGCCACGGGACAAACTCGCCACGCATTGATAAAAGCCGCTTTCAGTTGGAATTTGACTGGACAGGTACAGACGATCCTACAGCTGATATGTGTGTGCCAGAAGCGATCGCTTTTATGGGTTCCTTGCTACCTGGTGGATGGACAGAATTAATGCAGCAAAATCATCAGCTAGTGTTGCAGGGAAGACAGCTACTTTGTGAAGGGCTGGAAGTGCAACCGCCTTGTCCAGCAGAGATGATTGGTTCAATGGCGGTTGTGCCAATGCCTACGATATTGGAAAACCGCGATTTTTTGGCTTTACATGATGAGTTGTTTGATAAGTTTGGTATTCAAGTGCAGGTGATGCCGTGGCAAGAAAAACCTCGGCTGTTGGTAAGGATTTCGGCGCAGATTTACAATACTTTTGAGCAGTATGAGTATTTGGCAAAGGTTTTAAAGGGGTTGCTCTCAGGTTAATCTATAGCGCTTCTCGGCCTTTGTAAGTTATGAGAACCCCACCCCCAACCCCCTCCCCGCTCTTCGAGAGGGGGCTATGATGATGTACCCTATCTAATTAGGAACTGCTATGGTTTCAGGGAAGTGACGATCGCATCAAGGGTCTGTTTTGCGCTAAGTGCTATTCTTTGAAGTGATTGCACTTAAATTGCTGAAACTAGGATAACGCTTTACATGGCTTCTGGAGCTATGCCTTCTAATCCTTTTGTGGCTGCGGGGATGATTGAAGATCCCAGGCTGTTTGTCGGTCGTAAGGATGAACTAAATGCGATCGCATCTCGGATGAAGGGCGATCAGCCTACAAGTATTAATATAGTTGGCGAGAAGCACATTGGTAAATCTTCGTTGCTGCATTATTTTGTTCTCACTTGGCAGCAGCGAGTATTAAACAACAGCAGTAATTATGTGGTAATTTACCTCCCGTTACGGGGTGTAGATTGCCAAACTGAAACGGGTTTTTATGAGGCTGTAGCTGAAGGTTTACTGAATCACGTTCAGGGATGGCAACAACGCAGTCTGCAAAATTGTTGGAAGACTAAACCGCTTAATCGTCAAGCATTTTCAGATGCGGTTAAGCAATGGAAACAGCAAGGAAAGCTACCTGTTCTCTGTTTGGATGATTTTGAAAGCCTTTTGAAATATCCCGATAAATTCGATAATGGATTTTATGACAATTTGCGATCGCTGATGGATAGCAACGCCTTGATGCTGGTGGTGGCATCCCGTAAACAACTGGATGTTTATGCTAACGAGCATCGGTTTGTCTCTAGTTTTTTCAATATTGGTCACACTATTTATTTGAAAGAACTAACTACAGATGAGGCTATTGAACTGTCGCGTTTACCAAGTCGCTCTACAAATGGTGCTGCTTTGAGTGTAGATGAACAGAGTCATGCCCAGCAATGGGGCGATCGTCATCCTTACAAGTTGCAATTGGCTGGTTACTTTTTGTGGGAAGCACGTCAACAAGGCAAGCCAATCAAGTGGGCAAAACAGCAGTTTAAACAACAGCTTACTAAAGCTAAATCCCCATCCAAGGGACAGCGATGGCAATTATGGCTGCGTCGGTTAGTTTGGGATTTACCAGTGCGTCTAGGTAAGATACCCCAATTCATTGGTGTAACTGTAGGTGATATCGGCAACTGGTCTGAGCAACCGCCAGTCTTGTTACTCTATGGTGGGCGGAGGACAGGGAAAACTTCAGCGCTGAAATATTTACCTTACAGAATACAAGCAAATATTGTACCTTTGCTGGTAGATTTACAAGGAGCAGCATCAGCCACAACCTTAAAAGGATTGGCTGAAAATTTAGCTCAACAAATTATCGAAGCTGCACGGCGATTACCCCGCAAAGTATACTTGCCTAATTCAGATGCCAATAAACTAGCTGAAGATCCATTTCCAGCGCTGCAAACTTGGTTATGAGAAATAGAACGCAGCAATCCTGGTAAGCAATTTCTCCTCTGTTTGGATGAATATGAACGCCTGGGTGAGGTAGTGAAAGCAACAAGCAGCCGTGCGTCACTAAATTTTATCCGTAACCTGCTGCAACATCAACGCAAGTGGATGTTACTTTTTAGTGGTTCACAGGAGTTATCTGAACTTGATTATTACTGGAGTGACTATCTAATTAACACCCGTGCTTTGCGAATGACTTATCTGCACGAGTTAGAAGCCCGCGATTTGATTCAACAGCCAGTAGAGAACTTCAGCAATATCTATGAACCAACTGCTGTAGATGAAATTATCCAAGTTACTCGCTGTCAACCTTATCTCGTTCAGTTGGTGTGTTATGAGGTGGTGGAGTCGTTAAACCGCGATATCAGAAAAAACAGGCGAGAAGCAGATACAGCAAAAGCTACTGCACAAGATGTTAAAGAGATTATTCCTGTTGTGCTGGAGCGAGGCGATCAGTATTTTCGGGAATTATGGAAGAGTTTAGCAGAGAGCGATCGCTCTCTCCTGCGCCGAATAATCCACGGGGAAACTCCCACGCAGCAAGACAAAGGTGTTATCCGCAAACTAACGCGAAAAGAGATTTTGACTCAAGAAGGCAATGCTTTCCAAGTGCCGTTGGTGCAAAAATATATAGAACAGTTACTAGAAGAAGAGTAATATAACAACCCTATAGTGGTTCTCGCTTGGGTGCAGTACATTTTTGACCTCTCTCCAAACCTCTCTCCTAAAAGGAGAGAGGCTTTGAATCTTACTCCCCTTCCCTTGAAGGGAAGGGGCTGGGGGTTAGGTCTGTGTTCCATGAATTGGGAACCGCTATATTCAAAATTTTCATCGTGATGTGGCAACCGACATCGCTACAGACATAACCAATGTTGCTACAGTCGTGACAGAAGTTGCTACAGCCTGCACGAAACACGGAAACGTCAAAGCGGAAGTTGCTACAGCTTGCGCGAAACACGGAAACGTTAAAGCGGAAGTTGCTACAGCTTGCACAAAACACGGAAACGTTAAAGCAGAAGTTGCTACAGCCTGCGCGAAACACGGAAACGTCAAAGCAGAACTTACTACAGGGAAAGCAGAAGTTGCTACAGCTTGCGCGAAACACGGAAACGTCAAAGCAGAACTTACTACAGGGAAAGCAGAAGTTGCTACAGACACGACCGATGCCGCTACCGTTGCAGGTTTGGGCTGTAGTAGCTTTTTATAGCAGTTGAAATATAGTTTAGAACATAAACCGATCGTAAAACGCCGACATCAAGACACTTGCAAGCCTGTTGCCTATTGCTTGTTCCCTGCTATAAATTCAAATTAACTATGAAATATCACAGTTACTAAAGGTAGCAAAGCCAACAGAAAGCCATGCCAAGATTGCAATTGAGCTTCTGGGGTTGGTTCTGGTGGTGCTAATAGAGCTTCTACTCTTTGTTCTAAACGATCTGCACCAGAGGAACCTAAGGCAGCACAGCAAATTTCCGATAAGACAGGGCCGCTACTAACTACTAATAAAAGTGATTCTGCTAACACTAGAGGGTCTACCTGCAATGCTGCATAACTGTCAGCACGGAGTTCGCGCAAAGCTAACAATTCTTCCCACAAAGGCTCTGTATTTGGCAACCATGCAGTGCAAGAACGCACCCAACCCAGCCAGAAAAACCAGAATGTATCCCTGTAATAGTGATGCCCTTGCTCATGGGCTAAGACGCTTTCTAAATGAGCCGGTGAGAGAGTTTGCACTAATCCTTGGCTAACTACTAGCTCTGGTTGCCAAAAACCGATTTGACCTGCAAACAACGCGCCTGTTTGCAGAAGTCTGGCTCGTCTATCGCCAACATTCACTAAAGGACAGTTCCGGGCAGATTCTACAGACTGCCAACCCTGGAAGGCAAGTTTAATGCATGAAATGGCAAAAAATGCCAAATAAATTAATGCAAGCAAATAGCTAACTGAGCCTGTATACATTCCGCCCATTTGTCCTTGAGGCCCCATGAACAGCACAGCGATCGCTGTCATAAAAATTAGCAAGGGCGGAAAGAGAAACAAAAATAGCGATCGCTGCCACCGCCGACTCCAATTGCCTTGACGTTGATTCCAAGAGAATCTTAACCACCAGGCAACTGCCAAAGCATTCAAAATCATTATCAGATGCATCATTGTTCCTCCCTGGCTTGGCGTGCAGATTGAATACGTTTGGCGATCGCTGCTATTTGCTCGCTAGCTGCTTCATCCAGACTATCAGCAAAGGCAGCAATAACGTCGGGGTTCCCCACCGCTAGAAATCGCTGTAACTGCTCATGAGCTTTGATCACATCTGATTGCTGCTTACTCAGCATTGGCCGCCAATAGAATGCCCGCTCTTTCTTGTCGCAGGCCAGCCAACCTTTATCAGTGAGGCGACGTAAAACTGTGGTGACAGAAGTATACGCTAATTCGCGGTTGGGATCGGCGAGAATGCGATCGTGTACATCCTTGACTGTGGCTGAACCAAGTTCCCAGATAATATTTAAAATTTCCGCTTCCAACGGGCCTAAAGATAGTTGTTTAGGGCGGTAGTCGGGTAAAGGTGCCATAGCGATTTTCAATTTGGGATGAGCGGAGTGGAGGTAAAAATTTTACTTTCTATTTGGCTAAGTATTAGTCAGGATGCGTAGTGGTGCTAACTTGGAATGCCAAATACAGCTTTAGAAAATCTGTTCTTGTTTTAGATTACAGGATAGTGCAGCAAATATGAAAGTCTAAAAGCATAAAAATAGACTTTTTGAATATTTTTGTATTGAATTGGTTACATTGTGCGTATTTGATGCTAAAAAATTGTTTGCGAATAATTGTGACTATAGTTAGTGACACCAACTAGGTAGAATGTTATTTGCGGCAGTAGTATTAAAACAGGTGTATCCAGCCCGTGAAGTTATTCGTATACCACACTCCTGAATTGACTCCAACGGATAAAGCGCCAGAATGTGCGATCGCAGTCGATGTCTTGCGAGCCACTAGCACAATAGCGACTGTCTTGGCATCTGGAGGCGAAGCTGTACAAGTATTCAGCGATTTAGATCAGTTAATTGAAGTTAGCGAAAAATGGCCCTATGAAAAACGTCTGCGGGCTGGAGAACGCGGCGGCGCGAAAGTAGCTGGTTTTGAGTTGGGAAACTCTCCTCTCGACTGCACACCAGAATTAGTGCAAGGGCGGCGTTTGTTTATCAGTACCACAAACGGCACTCGTGCTTTACAAAGGGTACAAGATTCCCCAAATGTATTAGCAGCAGCCTTGATTAACCGGGCGGCGGTGGTGCAATTTCTCTTAGATAAGCAACCAGAGACAGTGTGGATTGTCGGTTCCGGTTGGGAAGGCAGTTTTTCTTTAGAGGATACAGTTTGTGCGGGTGCGATCGCTCATAGTATTTTGCAGCAAACCAAGCTGTCACCTGAAGAACTCGCTGGTAACGATGAAGTAATTAGTGCGATCGCTCTTTACTCTCAATGGCAAGATAACTTATTAGGATTA
>NZ_JAVRCI010000036.1:0-69249 GCF_034530835.1 Nostoc sp. DedQUE12b
GATACTGCTGTGTTCCGGTAGTGCCATTATTTGGATATTGCTGGGTTCCACTAGTGCCGTTATTTGTTCCACTAGTACCATTATTTGGATACTGCTGCGTTCCGGTGGTAGAATCACCTCCTGTAGATTGTCCTGCTTGAGAGTACAATCTATCACCTATAGGAGCTTGACTAGGTTCCAAATTTCTAGAGATAGATTGGGGCAGAGCGTATACTGGAAAACTTATTAAAGCACCAGTACTAGCAACTCCCACGACGCTAGCAAGCATTTTGAGCAATTTTTTAGTGTGGTTTAAGTTCATTGGTATCTCCTGAGTCTGAGTTTGAAATTAAATGGTTCTTATGCTACTAAGCAATTTGCTGAAACATAGAAAAATTTTTTCTACTTTTCAACTTCAAGTAAGGATCTAAATCAAAGTATTGAGCCGATAAGTTGTTATTTAACTAATAAATTTAGCTGAATTAATTTTGTTACCCTTCTGCCTAAAGTATGGTCTGGTGTTAATTTAATTTGTGATATTTTAGACAGTATTTGTTTAATTTATTTTTAATTAATTTACTTCTTTAGATATAGGTTTAATATATTTTTTTGTTTATCAGAAAAATAATGTTTTAAATTTTATATAGCGTTTCTTAATCTAGCGAGGCTTGATCTTATTCGCGCCAGCGTTGCGTAGAAAAGAAATTTACTTATGTTCGCACTCATATTTACTTTTCTTGATTTTTCTCCTACACCCTACACCCTGCCATAACGAGCTTTCAGCTTTTCTTAGTGCCATTCGTTTATAACCATCATCAAGTTTTACAGTTATCGAAAAAGGCAGGAGACAGAAGGAATACTGTGTTGTACCCTCTGCCTCCTGCCTTCTCCAATTAGATAACTTGAGAATCCTTTTTAGTTTTTATGAGTAAATAAAATTCGTTTGCCCTGCTACTAACTCTAGATAAATTCTTATTGTTCTTTATTGTTTTTTTGAGACAAATGTATAGAGACGTTGCAATGCAACGTCTCTACTCGGTTGTGCAAATTATCTTATCTAAATCGTATTGGTTTTTAGTTAACTGGTGAATAAGCACGTCAATTATTGTCAAATCTAGTCGAACAACCTAACACAAGTAATTTCTTCTGCTTACGCTTATTCTTATTTTTGAGAGTAATTAAATAATTATCAACGTAGCGAAAAGCAGCTGCACCGTCGTAATCAGCAATGGCTATAGCTTGTAAGAAAACCTTTGAAGGAATTTCAAACCCTAAAAACTTGTCTGTCAAGATTAATAAATCTTCATCTGTAGCAGGAAAAGTAGTTTCTTCTGTATCTTCTGAATCAGAAAATATATCATCGATTAATGCTTTATACACTTTGTACCTCCCCAAAAGCATAAGATGCAAAGCCTGTAATGAAGTTTAGCTGCTGATCGCGAGTTTGTAAGTTCACAGGGAGTTCAGTACCAGGACATCCGATTTCCCGTAAAATTTCTAAACAATAAGCACCGAGTTGAGTGTATGGAGCTTGCTCCAATTCTTGAGCTACTTCTAGAGCCATCTCCAGATTGACTTGGATAACCGTCTTTACAGGGTTGGTCATAAATCCGCCCTAATAAACTGGATGCTCTAAGTTTTGATCACAAGCACAAATAGCGTAACGGTGTTTTTGCGGAATTTATGAAGAGGGGAAATTAAAGCATCAGCGCATTTGCGGTAATCTAACCAAAGTTATGCAAACTAGGGCCAAAGTAGGTAATTTCTATCTAAGTGCGATCGCCTGCCAAAATACGTATAAATATGTACAAATATTCCAATATTACTGCCAATATACTTACTTTTCGTGGGGTAAGCCGCAAAGCCCACCCCACAATATTGGATAATTTATTTGTTATAAATCCCTGATATCTAGTCTTGCACAGCAGTCAAAACACTGCCTTCTGCCTTCTTCACGCTTTAACCTTAGCTTTAGACCAAACACCATTTTCATCTTCATCATATTGCTGGTGAATAGTCTCCCAAGCAGCTTGTTCGGCTGTGAACTCGTCACTTCTTTCATTGAGTACAGCATTATAGCGCTCAATAAATGCATTCTGAGCTTCATCAGAAAGATGAGCGCGAACTTCAGGCGACAAGTCTGCTGGACTGTTGCACTTTCCAGAACAAGAACGAGCCAGAGTTTTCTCCATCGTATTAATTTCTTCGGCACCAGCACTTTCGAGTAGCAATTGAAATTCGCCAGTGCGATCGCTCGGAACTTCTGCCATCACGAAAAATTCGCCAGCTTGTAAGCGAGTTTGGTAGATAGCCGCTTTATCTTCTGGCATTCCCAAAGTGGTTAGAACCGATACTAGACCGGCACCTGCACTACCCGCGATCGCTCCACTAGCAGCCCCCAACAACACTGCACTAATAGGCCCTGCTGACACAATTGAGCCGACAAAGGGAATAAACAATAGGCCTACACCCGTAAGCAAGCTGAGAAAGGAACCAAACAAAGAACCAAAAACTGCTCCTGTTCTCAAACCTCCCACAATCACATCTTTTTTACTAATAAAGCCAGTGATTTTAGTTTCTGACTGGAAGTTTCTGCCCATGACCGAAATATGATCTCTAGGCACGCCCCTGTCTAATAAACGTCGAATCACATCATCAATTTGCTTCTGTTCTTTGAATACAGCAGAAATGGTACGTTCTGCTTTATATACTTCTGCCACTTAAAAACTCCTTGTATTATGTTATTTTTGCAATTCAAGATGACCAATCAATTTTGGATTTTTAGATTGACTGCACCAATAAGGGGAACCACGCGCTGGACGGGTTCCCCAATATAAAGGAGCCAGCCGCATGGGCGCGTCTCTCCCCACTTGACGCCAGTCGCCTCAAGTGCAGAGACGCGCACGAACCAATTTTCAATTCCAAAATCCAAAATTGGCATCGTGAAGAGGTAGATGCAGGCAGATTAGGGACTTTAAGTTAAAAAAATATCCCGTCGTAGGGGCGCAAGGCCTTGCGCCCCTACAAATCTATAAATAATTTGGGATAACTTATTTTTTGCAAGTCCCTTAATCTTTCGCACCACTTAAAAGCAAGGTTGATTCCTGCTTTTAACTGGTTTCACAGATAGTCATTCTCAACTCAGATGTTATCAGCTATACACCTACGGGAGTCTTAGCCCCTTCTGCTGGCTGTCTACCATCTGGGCCGAGTGCTTCCCCTTCAATAAATGAACGCAGCATCCAAGCCATTTCCTCATGCTCTTCCATGAGTCCAGTCAGAAAGTCAGCAGTTCCTTGATCGTGGAACTGATCGCCAGACTGATCTACATGATCTCTTAGGTTACGAATAACCTGCTCGTGATCGTCCACGAGATTAGCTACCATCCCCGTCGCTGTGGGTACATTACCAGCATGTTCCTTGAGGGTAGCAATCTTAAGAAACCCTTCCAATGTACCAACTGGATAACCACCCAAAGCACGAATCCGCTCTGCTAATGCATCAATATTTAGGGTCAGCTTTTCGTAGTGTTCTTCCCAAAGCTGATGCAAAGAGCGGAACTGAGGACCAACGACATCCCAGTGATACTTTTTGGTTTTCACCAACAGTAGATAGGCATCTGCCAAATCTTGATTCAACAGATTAATTACACCTTGACGCTGTTCTTCGGTCAAACCAATGTTTATCGAACGCATTGTTTTCCATCCCTAAGCAAACTTATCTATTAACTTCTCAAATTTCAGACAGATTCCACATCAACCAAAGGAAACATTATGAGCTTAAATTAATTAATGAATTTATAATTATACCTATGCCTTAATAGGTAGTATTAAGCTAATAATTTTGTAATTAGCGTTTCTTGCCTTTTAAGCTAGAAACAGAAAAATATTAAATATAATAGTTAATTGAAATTATCTAAATACAGTTTCTCAGCAATTCTCAGGTGAACATATTTTTATACTTAATTAATTTAAGCTTCTGACTTAACATTACAAATTAGTAATGGGTGATTGCTTTTACGCAATCACCCATTACTACCAAAAAACTACCAAAACTATTAATTTAGTTACTTACCTGTAACTTTCTCCAACACATTCTTTATATTTTCTTCCACAGAGGTTGCACCTTGTGAATTTTCAGGACGCTTCTGCTTGTCAATATCAGCAGCTCCTTGAACCTCATTAAGTCCTTCGTTAGTTTCCTTTTGAGTCTTTCTCAATCCTAGTGGTGGTTCTTTAGCGGCTTCGTCAGTTTTGGCCTGAATGTCAAGCAGTTGTGTAGTAGCTTCGGTAGGGTCACTTTGGTAGCTATCGATCGCAAAAGCAGGAAAAGCGTTAGAGAACAATACTAGGGCACAAGTAAAACCCACAATTAGAAAACGTACCGGACGGAAAATAGATAAAACAGAAGCAATCATCTTCATTAGTAATCCTCAATAACAGCTTTAACAACGCAGAACTTTCACCCAAAGAGCCAAGCAGATACCTTATTTAGAAATTTGAACCATAATAAAAGTGGTAAGCTCCGCTTCTATCTAAAAAGTTCTTGGAAAACGAACCGGAGGAAGAAATTGTCTTTGTTCTTTGTATTTCTGCATAGAATTTAGTAAGGGATAATAAGCAAATACCACCTTAATTCTTTAGCAAAATCATTACATATTCAAATTTAAATTCTTCTTTTCAGTTTCCCTGTTTATACTTTTACTCTGAAAACGCTAACGTCTGCATCAATCTGTAGAATGAAATTTCCTCTATCTTTAGTTACAATAAAATCAGCCTCTAGGTATATCGACTTAATCTTGTTTTGGCAGATTAATAGCTCTACTATTTATGTTCAATTAGCTCGACTTTATCCAATTCCAAGGATTTTAATGAATATGCATTTTAGAGGCTATTTGTAAACTACCAAGTTATATAAATATCCTGATTACCCCTTGATTAAGGGTAAAAATAAATATTTTCTTTAAACTTGATAAGTCTGCCTTATTACCTCTTCTATTGAGCTTAGGTGATGGAACATTTGTATTAATTCATGGGATCTTGTTTTTCGCTTCGCCAGTAGCACTTTTAATGGTGTCAAATAATGAACATCGGGATCATCTCCCAAAGCAACTTCGGCTGCTTGCAAGACTTTTGTTGAATTCTCAAAAATATCTTCGTTTTCAAACGCTTCTTTTGCAGAAAGTTGGTGTAAAGCTGCATCAGGTATAGTTGCTCTACCTGGCAAGGTTTTATCTAATACCAAACCTTTCAATAATACCAGCAAAGCCGCATAGATTGAAAAATCATCACAACTATCACAAGCCTTAAATTCGATGCGTCCCACTTCCGCCGGAATGCGGGCGATTTTTGTTAAGGAAGGTATGCTATCAATTAGTTGTTCTTGTTTTTGAACAAAAACTAAGGCTGCTGGTCTTTTTCCGGTTCTGATAAAGGTTCGTACCGATAGCCCATCCCATAAACTTCCATTATAAAAAGGGGAACTATAACTAAAAGGGACAATATAGGGACTGTAATAAGTCAACTTTCTGCCAATATCAATCACACGTTCAGTAGACAAATTTGACACTGAAATAT
Organism: Nostoc sp. DedQUE12b; assembly: GCF_034530835.1. Lineage (NCBI taxonomy): Bacteria > Bacillati > Cyanobacteriota > Cyanophyceae > Nostocales > Nostocaceae > Nostoc > Nostoc sp. DedQUE12b. Next base: position 5,556 of record NZ_JAVRCI010000036.1, read on the forward strand.
TTAAATCTGGTCCATAAGTCAGCATGGGAATATGGGCAGTTTGTTTTTCAGGGGAAGCTTGTCTTCGTTTTACTTCATAATCATTTAATGGAGGCTGAGGCTCAAAAACAGTTTTGTAAGGATTAAAACTAATTAAACTTGGTGAAAAACCAAAGGTAGCAGCCACCTTGCATAGTGAGCGAAAACTTTCTGATAATTCGCTAATAACAGCTTCAATATTAGAGTGTATGGTTGTTCTAATTTCGATGCCTTTAGGTAGACAGTCAATTGGCTTGTCAGAATCCACGAACCTTTCAAATCCCTCAATGTACCATCTCTTCTGTTTGATACCAGCGTCCCCAACCCGCAGTTGAGGATAGTCACTCTGGTATGTGGGTAGCTTTTCAATAATTTGATTGAAATCAGCAAATTTTGTGTGGGAAAAATCAGCAAACTTTCCTTCTTTGTTTAGAAAAGCGACTTCATGCTCAATGCCAAATAAAAACATTATGTATACCTTAATTTTTTAGAGCTAAATTAATTTCACTAATGCCAACCGATCGCAATCCCATAGAGAAGCAAGTAACATCAGTAAACGATTTATTTAGAGAAAAGCGTCGGTGATATTTAGCTGGCAGGTTCGCATACTTAAAAAACTCCATCACTCTGTAGCGCAAATTACAGTCTTGAACCTTATGAATATTTGAGACACTCCAATCAAATTCACTTTAAGTAGAAAATTTCTCAATAACGGTACAAATGGATTTTACCTTAAGACCGACTGTTGCGATTTAAAAACTTCTCTGATTTATTTTTCTGTGCTGCTTCCACTATCCTTATAGTCACTGGGTAGGCTAGCGTAGTAGTGACTGAGGAAAGCTTGAGACATGAGTTTATGACAAGTACCGTTCAATCCCCCTACAGCAACGAACAGATTGCCGCTTGGTTGCGTGGACTGCTTACTATTGCTTGGGCTGATGGTAATTTTGACGATCAAGAACAGGAATTAATTGCCAGCATCACTAAAAATGAATTAGCTCCTAAGATTAAATTCGACTCACTAGAGGTAATTACGCCAGAGGAATTAGCCGCAGCGTTCGGTAAAGGGACACCAGCAGCAGAAAATTTCTTAAGGACAGCGATAATGGTAGCGATCGCAGATGGTACTTATTCTCCCAGCGAAGATGAGGTTTTGCAACATTTCTGTCAAGCCTTGGAACAGCCAGATAATTTGCTGGAAGCCCTTCGCCACACTCTGGAACACCCACAGCAACTTACCCCCACTATTGCCAGCCCTGGGCTAACAAAGCGTCAAATTAATGCCCTACACCCCCTGCAAGACTGGCTCGATGGGCTAGATATCCAAGACCCAAGAGTAGCACGCTTTTTGTGTAAAATGATTCCCGCCCAGTGTCCCTTTGAACGAGATGTCATTCTATTTGGACGCAAGATTGTACATATCCCACCGATGTGTAAAATTAACCCGTTATATGAGCAACTGGTAGGTTTACGTTTCCGCGCCCTCTCCTATTTAGCAGATAAATGCGGTGAAGATGTTTCACCATATATTTGAGTAGGGAGCAGAGGAGCGGAGGAGCAGCACTTCTCTACGAGAGGCTGCGCCAACGGCTATGCTCAGTGACTGAGGATAAGTTGCAGTAAGTTTTTCCCCCCTGCCTCTTCATCAATGCCCAATAAATAGTTCTGTAGTTGAGTGGAAAATCTGACTCTGCTTTTGGGAATACTTGATTTATTCACCTGACTAATCTAGAACTCAGGCATCATCAATATGAAAGGGATTAAACCATCTCTATATTTTGTACCCTTTTCCTTACCTTTGTATTTGCTTTCTGGTTTAACAGCACAGGTACAAGCTCAGTCGTACCATGCCAATAAAACTTGGCAAATTAGTCAAACATTTAAGCCACCACAGCGGGGAAAACCTCCCGCAAGCGCTGGTGGTTCTACCCGTGGTAGCTCTTGCCTAACAGGCAAAAAACTGATCGTTCCCTTAATACCCCCAGATAAATTAGGGCTGACATTTGCTCAACATCCAACATTTTTCTGGTATATACCTCCATCTCAACTCAAAACAGCCAAGTTTCTGCTTTTGACTGAAGACCAGAACGTATTTTATGAAACCTCTTTTACACTTCCAAATAAACCGGGAATTATTAGCTTTAAACTTCCTGACAGTGCCCCTGCACTTGCTGTAGGTAAAACTTATCATTGGTATCTAACAATTGTTTGTGATACTGAAGACTCTAGTCAAAATCCGACTATAGATGGTTGGGTGGAACGCACTCAACCAGGAGCAACCTTGTCGCAGACGTTAGCAAAGGCAAATTTGTACAAGTTGCCCACTATCTATGCAGAAGCTGGGATTTGGCATGAAGCGCTGACTAGTTTAGTGCAGCTACGCCAGACTGAGCCAAATAATTTCAAGGCAAGGCTGGATTGGAGACAATTTTTCAAGTCTGTAGGTTTGAGTGCGATCGCTTCCGAACCATTGATCGATTGTTGCACATCTAGGAAAGAAGGGCACAAGGCATTGGACTGAGGGAGAATTCCCAACTCCCAACTCTTCTACAGACGCGATTAATCACGTCTCTACTCCTAACTCCTAACTCAGCACTCAGCACTCAGCACTAAATATTATGTGGGCAAAGCTGAAACCGCAAATCTGGCAATGGCGAGGTGTTTTACTTGCTGTTCCCAATATTACAGCCCTGGTGATTGCAATACGTTTGACCGGACTACTGCAATTGTTGGAATTGGCAGCACTAGATCAATTTTTTCTCCTCCGTCCAGGAGAGTTGGCTGATACCCGCATTGTCATAGTTGAGATTAATGAGGCAGATGTCCGCAAGCAGGGACAGTGGCCTATGCCTGATGGAAAACTTGCTAGTTTGTTAGAGAAAATCAAACAGCAAAAACCTAGAGCGATTGGTTTAGATATTTATCGTGATTTACCTGTAAATCCCGGTCATCAAGAATTACTTAAGGTTTTTAAGTCTACTCCTAATTTGATTGGAGTCCAAAAAGTCTCTGATACGATTGATAGTTCGGCGGTTGATTCATCTCCAGAACTAAAGAAACTTAATCAAATTGGGTCGAATGATTTACCCATAGATGGAGATGGCAAAATTCGGCGATCGTTATTGTACGTAAATTTAAATAATGACGAGATTCTGGAAAGTTTTGGGTTAAAACTGGCATTGTTGTACTTGAAACCTGAAGGTATTACTGCCAAACCATCAGAAACTAACTCTAATTATTTGCAGTTAAATCGGGGTGTTTTTCCGATTTTTGAAGCTAATGATGGAGGTTACGTCCGAGCCGATGCTGGGAGTTATCAAGTGCTGTTGAACTACCGAGGACGGATACAGCAGTTTACTAAAGTCTCTCTTACCGAAGTGCAAGAGAACCTCATCTCACGAAATTTAATGCGAGACAAGCTGGTATTAATTGGTGCTACCGCTGAGAGTTTGAAGGATCTATTCTATACGCCTTACAGCAGTAATGTATTGACTGACCCAGAACGAATGGCGGGTGTAACAATTCATGCTAATTTGGTTAGTCAAATTTTAAGTGCGGCAATAGAAGGTCGTCCGTTGATTAAGTGTTTACCTGAGCCGTTAGAATGGCTATCAATTTTGATTTGGTCAATTATTGGTGCAAGCTTGTGTTGGCTGCAACGCCACAGTAGCAACCAGAAAAACCTCATGGCTGTTAGTGTTTTGTTGGTAGGTGGCGGTTTAATTGGTGGCAGCTTTTTGGCGTTTTTGGCTGGTTGGTGGATTCCTGTTATCCCTTCAATGCTGGCTTTTGTCGGTTCTGCGATCGCACTTACTCAGTATATTGCTCAAAGCGCTACCGAGATGCGAAAAACCCTCGGTCGCTATCTAACTGATGAAATCGTCGCCAATATCCTCGAAACTCCTTCTGGGTTAAAGCTAGGAGGAGAACGGAGAAAAGTTACGGTTCTCGTGTCTGATTTAAGAGGATTCTCGGCTATTTCGGAACAATTGCCCCCGGAAGAAGTAGTAAAGATTTTGAATCTTTATTTGGGAACAATGACAGATGTAATCAACCAGTATAAAGGCACGATTAATGAGTTTATGGGTGATGGTATTTTTGTGATTTTTGGTGCGCCAATCAGTCGCAAAGATGATTCTGAACGAGCGATCGCCTGTGCTATTGCCATGCAATTGGCAATGGAGCAAGTGAATGAAAAAAATCAGCAAATGAATTTCCCAATCCTGGAAATGGGAATTGGGATTAATACAGGCGAGGCTGTAGCAGGAAATGTTGGTTCTCAAAAACGCGCTCAATATACAGTTATTGGCAGTCATGTTAATTTGGCTGCTCGAATTGAATCTTATACAGTGGGAGGACAAATTTTAATTTCCGAAAATACTTGTAAGGATGCCAATATTGACCTACAAATTGCTGGGCAGTTACAAATAGAACCCAAAGGTATAAAACACCCTGTGACAATTTGTGAAATTCGTGGCATTGGCGGTAAATATAATTTATTCTTGCCTAAACATGATGAAAAAACTATCGTTCTTACTCCAATAGTACCTGTAGAATACAGTATTTTGCAGGGAAAACATGCAGTGGGAACGGTCTTTCTGGGGGACTTTATTAGCCTCTCCGAAAAAGGAGCGCAGTTGCGATCGCCACATTCTTTAAAACTTTTGAGTAATCTCAAACTCAAGTTATTGATTGAATCAAAACTGGGTACAGAAGAAGAACATATCTATGCCAAGGTGATCCAACAGTCTCATGTTGACGAGCATCTTTTTCTGCTTCGGTTTACAGCAGTTCCCCCAAAAGCTGACGAAATTCTCAATGCACTGCGTCAGCTGGGGTGAGATTAAGGTATCAATCTTGAAATGGTAACAAAGGGAGGTGTATGTAAATAGGGTAAATCAAAAAAGTAGGTAGTTTAGCTTCTTCTAAAACAGTAACAATTGTTGCTGATACAACCAGGCGATCGCGGTAAGATTTTGGACTTAAGCCCGATCCAACTCCAATAACTCATAATTTTCAACGAATAATTAATAATTCGTAATTTCGGCTATGAAGCAACTCACTTGAGTTCTGGAGTTAAAAATATGATTTCTTCTAAAACTGAGATTCAATTACATCACAAGAACAAATGACAAACGGAAACAAATTTCAAAGATTAGTAGAACTTGCAAATGATTATGGAATTATTTGCGAACCAACACCAGAAGAATGTTTGATTGCATCCTTGCCCGGAGACGATGATTTCTTATTAGCTTTTACTTGGTCTGGTACAGTTGAGGGAGAGCCGCCAGAGCATGAATTAATCGCAATTAGTGTACAAGATATAGTCAAAGAAGTTACCGTTGCAGCTTGGCAAATTCCTTTTTATTTATTCGGAAACGTTTTAAGGCAGGCTCAAATGCTTGTCGCTGCCCACAAAGATTTTGTTAGCTAAGAGACAAGCCATAGCTAAAAACTGCTATCCCTGTCACTGCTGGCAGGGATTTTTATTTGAACTATTGCGCCCAATGTAAAAGTTGCTGGCACGGATACCAGCTTTAAAAATTAAAAAATATTTTTTGTTAAAAAAATAATAGACATAAGAGTGAAAATGACGTAATCACAATTCATGAATTGTGCCTATCAAGGATTTCGGGCAACGCATAACTAATTTCTGGAGATGTCTATTACAAACTGAGCATCATATATATAACTCGGCTCATCAGTTGTCACTATACTAAACGCTGTAAGTCAAAAAATTAAAGCTGTAGTAACTACAACTTGTTCTGTATTAACTATAAAAGAAGCTGTAGTAACTACAACTTGTTCTGTATTAACTATAGAAGAAGCTGTAGTTAGTAATGTTCATAGTTCGATAAGCTATGCTTAAACTGTTGTGACAACAGCTTAAGCTATTCTTATATTTGTTAAAGCTGTAGTTACCAATGTTCCTAGTTTGATAAGTAACGCTTAAGCTGTTGTTGCTACGGATGAAGTTTTGCTTATAAAGATTCAAGTAGTCGTTAAAAGACAAGAAACTAATTTTCTCAGTCTTTATCTCTAGATTTTTAAGCGCCTGCTACTTAAATACTACTTAAAACGCTAGCCTTAAATAATCCAGCAACTCACACACTGCATCATGTTACCTAAACCCAAAAAGCACTGGACACCTTCAAATTGGGCAAGTTGGAAGCCTTTTGGCTTTGGCGAACAGTACCCTAACAACTATTGGGAAGTATTTCGGGCAATTTGGCTGTCTCGTGACAAACTACCTTATGCGTGGAATATTCTGGATAAAGGTGTCTGCGATGGTTGCGCTCTCGGAACAACCGGGATGAAGGATTGGACTTTAGATGGTATTCATCTCTGCAATGTTCGGTTGCGGTTGTTGCAGATGAATACGATGCCAGCTTTTGACCCTGTGCTACTTGCAGATGTCTCGCAGTTGCAAAAGCACAAAAGTGCCCAATTACGGGACTTGGGAAGACTTCCGTACCCGATGATTCGTCAACGAGGGGAAAAAGGTTTTCGCCGTGTGAGTTGGGATGAAGCTTTAGGGGTAATTAGCGATCGCATCCGTTCCACTACACCAGACCGCCTCAGTTTCTATGTTACCAGTCGCGGTACTGTCAACGAAACTTATTATACCACCCAAAAAGCTGTGCGGGCAATGGGAAGCAATAATATTGATAACGCTGCCCGCATTTGCCATTCTCCCAGTACGGCGGGACTGAAAGCTGCTCTCGGTGCAGGAGCTACCACTTGTTCTTATAAAGACTGGATTGGAACTGATTTATTAGTCTTCATTGGCTCCAATGTTGCTAACAATCAGCCTGTTACCGTCAAATATCTCCATTACGCTAAAAAAGCTGGCACTAAAATTGTAGTCATTAACACTTACCGCGAACCAGGAATGGAGCGTTACTGGGTTCCCTCAATTGTAGAAAGTGCCGTTTTCGGTACAAAGTTTGCCGAAGACTTCTTCTTAATCAACATGGGCGGGGATATAGCATTTTTAAATGGCACTATTAAACATATAATTGCTAACAACTGGGTAGACCAGTCATTTATAGATTTATACACAGATGGCTTTGCTGAACTCAAAGCATCTTTAGAAAATCAATCTTGGGAGGAATTAGAGCGGCTTTCTGGAACATCCCGCGAGTCAATGTACGCCTTCGCCAAAATGGTCAAAGAAGCGAATAAAGCCGTATTTGTTTGGAGTATGGGCATTACTCAACATGAATGCGGCGAAGATAATGTGCGAAGTATCATCAACTTAGCTCTCACCAAAGGTTTTGTCGGTCGGGAAGGCTGCGGTTTAATGCCAATTCGCGGTCACTCTGGGGTGCAGGGTGGTGCAGAGATGGGATGTTACGCGACAGTATTTCCTGGTGGTAAACCTATCACCTCAGAAAATGCTGCCCAATTGAGTCAACATTGGGGCTTTGATGTGCCAGCAAGTAAAGGTTTAATTGCTCCAGAAATGATTAACGCCGCACATCAGGGGGAAATAGAAGTGTTGGTTTCTGTGGGCGGGAATTTTTTAGAAGTATTGCCAGAACCAGATTATGTGGAAGCGGCGCTGAAGAAAATACCCCTGCGGGTACATATAGATATTGTTCTCTCTAGCCAAATGTTAGTAGAACCTGCTGATACTGTGGTGCTTTTACCTGCGACAACTCGCTACGAAATACCAGGGGGAGTTACAGAAACTAATACCGAACGCCGGGTAATTTTCAGTCCAGAAATTCCGGGGCCGCGCATTGGAGAAGCGCGTCCTGAGTGGGAAGTCTTTTTAGAATTAGCAAAGCGGGTAAAACCAGATTTGGCAGATAAGCTGGCTTTTGCTGACACAGCTGCTATCCGTCAAGAAATTGCTCAAGTCGTCCCCCAATATGCAGGTATTCAACACTTACAGCAAGCTGGCGATCAGTTTCAATATGGTGGCTCACATTTGTGCTTTGGTTGGAACTTTCCTACACCCGATGGTAAAGCACACTTTGGCGTATTATTGCCACGACAAAGAGAATTACCAGAAGGCTATTTTTTATTAGCAACGCGCCGAGGCAAACAATTTAATAGTATGGTGCAAGAACGCAAGGATGCAATTACTGGGGCGATGCGCGAGGCGGTGCTAATGAATCCTACTGATGCAACAAAGTTGGGTTTAAAAGATAGCGATCGCGTCATTCTTAAGAATGATTTAGGCGAGTTGTTATGTCAAGTCTATATTGCCCCAATTCAGTCAGGAAACTTGCAAGTACATTGGCCAGAAGGGAATGTGCTATTAGATAAAAGTAAGCGATCGCTCGAAGGTGTACCTGATTATAATGCGATCGTGCGGTTGGAAAAAATCTGAATCATAATCATCCCCGCATAATTAGTTATGCTAACCACAGTCAATATACCCTACCCCCAGCCCCTCCCCGCTTGCGGGGAGGGGAGACAAAGCATAGCTTTGGCGGGGGTGGGGTTTTTCGGGTTTAATAAGTAGTCAAGCGGACTTGATATAATTTGCATCAAGACTACCGCAAAGATGAGTATCTCTGCGGTAGTTCTAAGTTAAAGACTATTCAAGTAGAGCAAAAGGAGCCAGGTCTAGCTTAATTTGCTACTTTCAGTTATCCCCAATTTTAGAAAGCTATTGAGAGTTCTTGGACTTTCCTAACCGAACGTTTCCACTACACTCAACATGAAATTAATCCGTTGCTCAAACTCCAGATTTTTGACCAATGCGACAAATTCATCCGTTTCACCAGGAAGTTGATAGTCCGAGGGCACTTGAATTATGGTTCCGTCCTCCATTCCTTGTGCCAACAGAAACCAAACGTCTAATTTGGCATTGGGACTTAGGCTATTATAAGTTTGGCTAATATCGTTAGCTGCACCATTAATGATGTCGCGTTGTGCTTGCAGTTGCTCTTCTTTAGACAAGTCCAGGAATTTGTCAAACACTGCTTTGGCAGGAGCTTCAACGCTTGGAGGAGGTGCTGGTTGTAGCTGCTCTTTAAGATCGATATAACCGAACCAAAGTAGGGCTAGCTGAGTATCTACATCAAAACGTTGAAAAGTTTCTAAAGCTGGTCTTGTTGCTTCATCAATTGTGTAAGTCATAAAAAACTCCAACTAAGTTAAAGGTATTGTGATTTCCTCAGTTACTTACTGAAGAAAATTTGCTTTCAGTACTTTATACAACTTAACGAACAAATGGAGATGGATAACCCTACTTAAGGTAGGGATAGGATCACTACATAAGACAGATATAAATAACTTAAGTTGCTAGTTACAAAAATGCCTGCTTGGATGTATATGAAAGCTAAGTAACGTCTGTGACTCTAAGCGATCGCTTGAAGGGGTTCCTGATTATAATGCAATAATACCTGGGCCAGAAGGGTCAGCAATGATTATTATTTTGTGCGGTGGTGATAAAAGTACTCAGTAAAAATTTAAATTCACCAACTATCACAAATATGAGAATGCCAACTAAAAGTAAAACAAAAGCCACTGTTTGGGTAGTGGAAAAAGGTCAAGTACGGTCTCGTTTAGACCAACTCACCACCGAAGAACCTTTAGAAATTCGCCTTGTTCCTCTCCAGAAGACGGTAGCTGTAACAATGCGGACACCAGGAGCAGATTTTGAACTAGCTGCTGGTTTCCTCTATAGTGAAGGAGTCGTTAAGAGCAGAGAAGATATTCGACGTATCAGCTACTGCGTAGATGAATTGGTGGATGGTGAACAGCGCCATAATATCGTAAATGTGGAACTGCGGGATGGATTGATTCCAAACTTACAGCCTTTGGAACGTCATTTCTACACAACTAGCGCCTGTGGGGTGTGTGGTAAAGCTAGCCTTGAGGCTTTGCGTCTGCGAGGATGTCCAGTGATTCCTTCTGGACCAACAGTAACACCTGAGATCATCTACAGCCTACCAGACAAACTCCGGGCTGCTCAAGGTATCTTCACTGCTACAGGGGGTTTACACGCTGCGGCTATCTTCGATACTCAAGGACAACTGTTAAATCTGTGGGAGGATGTTGGACGACACAATGCTTTGGATAAATTGATTGGTACAGCTTTGCTCAGTGACGAATTGCCTTTAAATAATTGTATTATTCTGGTGAGTGGACGCTCTAGTTTTGAGATTTTGCAAAAGTCTACAACTGCTGGAGTTCCTATTGTTTGTTCTGTTTCCGCTCCTAGTAGTTTAGCCGTGTCTGTCGCCAAGGAATTTGGGATTACCTTAATTGGATTCCTGCGCGGAGAACGGTTCAATATTTACACTGGTTTGCAAAGAATAAATGCTCCTTAAGAACATTTACCTAGTGGTATGGCGGGACTAAATTGTTGCAAAAAAATTTGTAGGTTGGGTTAAGGAACGAAACGCAACACTACCAATACGTTTCTGTTAAGGTTTTTTTGATTAAAACTATCAATCACAAAGACGCAATAAATCGCCGTTTCTTGCCTTTTCAATCCTGTATTTTAGCTATCTTGAGCCAAGATATTGAGCCGTTAATTGCTATACTTTTGGTAGCGAGATAATACTTTTTTAACCAGAAAAATACGTGTATTAGGGTCAACAAACTCAAAATCTTTTCCCTAAGAGTGCAAAAATATATTTTTGCAAGAGGTATAATAATCGCGATTTATTGCATCTTTAGCGATTTAGAATTTTCATCAAAAAACCTTAACCGAACCGTATTGGGTAATTCGGGTTTAATAAGCAATCAAAATGTCACAGCTTCTACAGATAACCAAGGGTGGTTAATTCGTAGAAGCTGTAATTAAACTTGACGTTTTTTGAAAGTGGAGATGAGATATTAGTTAATTTAGTCCATCAGATGCTGCTGTACTTTGGAAACTAGTTCATTTGTCCAGTAGTTGGTGAGTTCGGCATTGGCTGCTTCCACCATTACTCTAATGACTGGTTCTGTGCCAGAGGCGCGAACCAAAATTCTGCCGGAATCGCCCATTGCAGCTTCAGCAAGAGCGATCGCTTCTTGCACAGGTTGGCAATCTTGCCATCCCAAACGGCGATCGCGATCGACAACTCGCACGTTCCGCAACAATTGTGGATAGGTTTGGAAGCTTCGATCTACTAATTCACTCAAGGGAACACCCGCCTCTCTCACCAAAGATGCTATGTGTAATGCAGTTAACAAGCCATCTCCAGTGACGGCATAGTGACGGCAAAGAATATGCCCTGATTGTTCGCCACCTAGCATTCCCCCAGTGCGCTGCATTTCGGCTTGCACGTATTGGTCGCCAACTGCGGTACGAATTAAGTTACCACCAATTTGCTGCCAAGCTTTCTCAAAGCCTAAGTTGGACATGACTGTAGATACAATCAAGTTGTCTGGCAATTGTTGGTTTTGTTGTAAGTGTCGTCCCCACAGGTAGAGAATGTAATCACCGTTAACTTGCCTGCCTGTATTGTCTACTGCTAAGACGCGATCGGCATCGCCATCGAAGCCAAAGCCGATGTCGGCGTTGTGTTCTTGTACTGTTGCTGCAAGAATGTCTAGGTGCGTGGAACCGCAGTTAACATTAATGCGATCGCCATCTGCTTCGTTATGCAAGCAGATTACCTCCGCTCCCATTTGGGTAAATACTGATGGTGCTAACCCAACTGCGGCTCCCCACGCCAAGTCTAAAACAATCTTCATTCCCTGAAGATTCAAGACACCGTTTAAGGGCTTTTTCAACGCCGAGCTATAATCTTCCACTAACTCGAAACGTGAGTAATGCCGTCCGCAATTACTGACTCTAGCGATCGGTGATATCTTACCACGCAATCCCGCTTCAATTTCTGTCTGCAATATTTGCGGTAACTTCCCACCATTGGCACCAAAAACCTTAATCCCATTGTCTTCTGGAGGATTGTGGCTGGCAGAAATCATCACTCCGCCGATGGCATCACTGATACTGGTGAGATAGGCAACGCAAGGAGTGGGGCATAATCCCAAGTACCAAACCTCTAACCCCGCTGCTGTTAACCCTGCACTCAAAGCCATTGCTAACATATCGCTGGAGTTTCTAGAGTCCTGTCCGAGAATGACTGGCCCTACTTGAGTAGCATGGTTACGTAAAACGATCCCCGTCCAAAAACCAACTTGCAATGCTAAAGGCGCATTTAGTAATTCTCCGACTCGTCCGCGAATCCCATCTGTGCCAAATAAGGGATTTGCTGGTAGTGGGATTAAATTCAGTCCAAAACTGCTCTCAATCCCTTTGCCCAATCCCTCAACTTCAGAAGTAGAACCCCCAGAAATGCCCGATGTCCGAGTTATAGATGAAACCATATTTTTAAACACTCCACACAATCACACTGAAAAATAAATAGCACTTAAGACTTTATTCAGCAATTTTGACATGCTTTTTCTCTTTAGAAATTCATTCTAGATCGAGCCATCTTTACGTAATAATACTGAATTTCCTTTTCTTAGATTGTAAATCTTTGATAAAGTCAGTATTGGTTTTTACGTTATTAGTAAAGTCTCCACATCTTAGCTAATTATTCCTTTTATGCCGACAAATTTCGTTTTGATTTTTATCGTTATTAGTTCACACTTGACAATGCTGCAATCAAGTAGCTATGTAACAAATATTACTTTCATTTTTGACAAGAAATTTTTCACCCAAGCTGAGAATGAAAGCAAGATTCAGCTAATAACAACAAAAAATCAAAATACTGAAATTTCAAATTCTGTTCTCTTAGCCTTGTTGCTGTGTAAAAAACGACAGAATCATTGCAGCTTAAAAAATTTTAATATAAATTCTCATCAAATAGTTTTAAGGTAACGTTTTAATGGCTTTATTTAGCCGTTAGTGAATCAAAACTCCGGCAGTTAACTTTTTAAAGTTGAGAAATTTAGCATGAGCAGCAATTTAGCAACCAAATTACGTGTAGGCACTAAGAAAGCCCACACAATGGCAGAAAATGTAGGTTTTGTCAAGTGCTTTTTAAAAGGAGTAGTGGAAAAGAACTCTTACCGGAAACTTGTTGCTAACTTCTACTTCGTCTACTCAGCGATGGAAGAGGAAATAGAAAAGCACCGCCAGCACCCAATAGTTTCTAAAATTAACTTTCCTCAGCTAAACCGCAAGCATAGCTTAGAGCAAGACCTGAGTTATTATTTTGGCGCAAACTGGAGAGAGCAAATCAAACTATCTCCCGCAGGTGAAGCTTATGTACAACGCATCCGAGAAATATCTGCTACACAACCGGAATTGTTAATCGCCCATTCATACACTCGTTACATAGGTGACTTATCCGGGGGACAAATTCTCAAAAATATTGCTGTTACAGCGATGAATTTGTCTGATGGACAAGGAACAGCCTTTTATGAGTTTCCAGAAATTCCTGATGAGAAGGCATTCAAAACCAAATATCGGCAAACTTTGGATGAATTACCCCTTGACGAGGCGGCAACCGATCGCATCGTTGATGAAGCTAACGCCGCCTTTGGCACGAACATGAAGCTATTCCAGGAATTGGAAGGTAATTTGATCAAGTCGATCGGTGTGATGCTGTATAATAGTCTTACACGGCGTCGTACACGTGGTAGTACTGAACTCGTCACAGCTGAGTAATCGTGTTGAGATTGCGGAGTCTGCTGTGTGGAGTCATAAATTCAGATAGCCTGATGAAGGATAATTCATAGGTGTTTCTGGGGAAAGAGCGATCGACGCTCAAAATATTTAGGGGCAATAGCCTTGTGACTGCTTTTGAGATGTGAAAGTAAGCATGGGGAGATTGCCCCTCAGTTTTGATTGGATTGGGGATTGGGAAGATATAGCAAGGGACTGGGGACTGGTGACTGGGGATTGGGTGAAAAGTCTTGTTGTGTCTAAGTTTTATCATCTGTTAATGTCCTAACCACGAAGGCTTGTGCTATAAGTATCTGGATTGAAAATCCCAACCAAATTTTGAAATATTTTCTAGTTTAGTAGTTTACACTACCACATTTATCAGTATCGATGCTTTGTCGAGTTCTGACTGAATCAAGCTGATAACCAGCAAATATAAAAGAATAAAATACTCAGTAAAAGTCGGCAGTATTCCAAAATGGAATACGGAAATGGAATTTAAGTATATCGAGTCACGACATCGAAAAAATTGTCGCGATCGAGTCCGATTAATTAAAACTACGGTAATACGATAGAGTTGTGGTATATTACCACCATCAGAAAATTGTCTACTTGTAAACTCCAAATAGTTTCCAGCCGCTCTCAAGCTTTCGATTTTGACTAAAATTTTGCCCGATCGAGTTTTAGCTGATTTGTTAGCGATGACAAATTAGGCTTTGTTACATCACTTGCAAAGTGAGAAAAATAACCAAGCAGTTTCAATACAAACGCACAATTATGGTAGATATTAAGTTCGCATACTGGATTCCCAACGTTAGCGGGGGGTTAGTTGTGAGTAAAATTCCCCAACGCACAGATTGGACTTATGAATACAATGCTCGACTAGCTCAGACGGCTGAAGAAGTTGGATTTGAATATGCTCTAGCACAAGCCAGATTTATCGCTAGCTATGGCGCTGAGTACCAATTAGAGGCATTAACAACTGTGTCGGCTCTAGCTCCTGTCACCAAGAAATTGAAATTGATTGCAGCAGTTCACCCTGGATTGTGGCATCCGGGAGTAGTTGCCAAAATGGGTGCAAGTATTGATTTTCTCTCTAACGGCCGATTTGCTTTGAATGTAGTTAGTGGTTGGTTCAAAGATGAATTCACTATATATGGTGAACATTGGTTAGACCATGACGAACGCTATCGTCGTTCAGAAGAATTTATCCGCGTTCTCAAGGGTTTGTGGACTGAGGATGAGTTTCACTTTAAAGGCGAAATCCAAAGGCTGTCTCATAGTAGTGGCGATTATGAGTCACTCAATCACAATCAAGGAGTTTTACTATGACATCAGTAATTGATGCTGACCAGAAGGCGCATATTATTCAAGATGACAAAGAAGCGATCGCGATCGCTCACGAATTAGCAGCTGAGTTTGCCAAGGGAGACTCAGAACGCGGTCAAAATCGGCGTTTACCTGCTGAGGAAGTAGAAAAGTTCTCCCAGAGCGGATTGTGGGGAATTACAGTCCCGAAAGAGTATGGTGGTGCTTTTGTATCGAATGCCACCCTCGCAGAAGTAGTTAAAATCATCTCCGAAGCTGATTCTAGCCTCGGTCAAATTCCCCAAAACCACCTCTACATGGTGGAAGCAGTCCGGTTAGATGGTACAGATGAGCAGAAGAAGTTCTTTTTTGATTTGGTTCTCCAAGGTAAACGCTTTGGTAACGCCTTCTCGGAAATTGGTACTAAGTCTGTGACTGATGTCCAAACAAAATTAACACCAGATAACTCTGACTTCGTACTCAACGGACGTAAATATTACTCTGCTGGGGCACTATTGGCACATTGGGTTCCTGTAATTGCCAGTAATCCAGATGGTAAGACAGTGGTGGCATTTGTCGAAAGAGATGCCGAAGGATTAACCCTACTCGATGATTGGACAAGCTTCGGACAGCGTACCACTGCTAGCGGCACTACCATTATTGAAAATGTGAAAGTTAAGGCAGAACACGTGATTCCGCACTACTTGGCTTTTGAAAGGGCAACACCAATGGGTGCGATCGCCCAAATCATCCAAGCCGCCATAGACGTGGGAATTGCTAAAGCCGCAGTCCGTGACACCATCTACTTTGTCCGCAACCATACTCGTCCTTGGGTTGACAGCAATTTAGAAAAAGGCTGTCGCTATCAGCAGTGATGGGCAAACAATTGTCAGTGGCGGTAATGACGGCACAGTGAGGTTGTGGAACCGCCAGGGTCTTTTCTTGGCTGAACAGTTGTCTGGTGATGAGCATTATGTCAGGTCTGTCGCCATCAGCGGCAATGGGCAGACGATTGTCAGTGGCGGTAATGACGGCACAGTGCGGTTGTGGAATCGCCAAGGTCTTCCCTTAGCCAAACCATTAAGTGGTGATGAGCATTATGTCAGGTCTATCGCCATCAGCAGCGATGGGCAGACGATTGTCAGTGGCAGTAATGACGGCACAGTGAGGTTGTGGAACAACCAAGGTCTTCCCTTAGCTGAACCATTGCGTGGTCATAAAGGTGATGTCTGGTCTGTTGCCATCAGCGCCGATGGACAGACGATTATTAGTGGCGGTAATGACCGCACAGTTAGGTTGTGGAATCTCCAAGGTCAGCTCTTGGCTGAACCCTTCGGTGGTCATCAGCGTGAGGTCAATTCTGTCGCCATCAGCGCGGATAGGCAGACGATTGTCAGTGGAGGTGGTGACGGCACAGTGCGGTTGTGGAATTTCCAAGGTCAGCCCTTGGCTGAACCCTTCGGTGGTCATCAGGGTGGGGCCTGGTCTGTCGCCATTAGCTCGGATGGGCAGACGATTGTCAGTGGAGGTGGTGACGGCACAGTGCGGTTATGGAATTTCCAAGGTTTGCCCTTGGCTGAACCCTTCGGTGGTGATCAAAGTGGGGTCGGGTCTATCGCCATTAGCCCGGATGGACAAACGATTGTCAGTGGGGGTGAAGACGGCACAGTGCGGTTGTGGAATTTCCAAGGTCAGCCCTTGGCTGAACCTTTCGGTGGTCATCAGGGTTGGGTCAATTCTGTCGCCATTAGCCCGGATGGGCAGACGATTGTTAGTGGCGGTGCTGACGGCACAGTACGCTTGTAGCGGGGTGGTTGGCGTGCATGGTTGCAAGTCTGCTGTGACAGGTTACGTTACCATCCCATCTTCACCAATCCGCAAACAGAGGAAGCAAAAGCCGCCTGTGAAGTATGCCGTAAATATGTTTGGAGTAAAGTAAGCGGGTAAAAACACGGCATTGCCGTGCCTCTAAGAAGGTCTGTACTCGATTCAATTGCAAACGGCTATCAAAGCAGTAAGTGTCGGTTTGCGCTGGCAGGAACTTGCTGCTTACCTGCAACCACAAATACACGAACACGCGATCGCCTGCCTGGATTTGTAATATATCTATGCAACAGAAGGGATTGTAGAGGAGAAGAGGTAGTGGAAAATCCCATACAAATACACGCTATTGAATAAATAGAAAAAGCGCTAGAAGAGATTCGGATAGAAGTTTTGAATTTTCTATAGTTTCTCAAATCTAAAGAATACAAAGATGATATTACTTTAATTCTTAATAGTGAATTTACTATCCTTAAATAATATAATACTTCACAAGCAACCTGCATCAATCTGCGTAATTTAGGTTAAATGATATGTAGTACTAACATATGTGTACTAAAAGCTTTGCAGAGTAAGAATATGGCTCAAATACTATGCCTTTTACACAAAAGTTTGAGGAATACCCTTATCAGTTGCATGACCTTGAGCTTACTGTTATTGATGTCTACAGCAGTCTTAGCTGACAAGAAAAACAATAATTCTGACGACCCTCCACCGCAGACTAGAGGAACTTCAGGCGGTTCCAGGGGATGCGAGACTCAAACAGAAGCATCATTAAATAGTATTCCAGATATTATCTTACTTGCGCCTAATCAAAGTTATGGTCAAAGTTTGGTCAATAATCCTACATTCGCTTGGTATGTGAAAGATACTAGTTCTTTGCAAATGGAGTTCCGCCTTTATGAGTATGACAAAACTAACAAACAATCTAGGCTGGTAAAAGAGATTAAAGATGAAACTTTTAAAAGTTCTCCAGGAATTATGGTTTTATCTATAGCTAGTTTAGAATTGTCAGTTGGTGGGAGATACCTTTGGCAAGTCGAATTGGTCTGCGATGCTAATCGTCCTTCAGGTAATCCATTTGCGATCGCGGCGATGAAAGTAGTTTCAACTCCACCAGATTTGCAAAAGCAACTATCCCAAAGCAATGATGTTTTAACCAAAGCAAATCTGTATAACCAAGCTGATTTGTGGTACGATACCTTAAAAATTGCTTTAATTCCAAAGGATGAGCCGACTATTAGAGAATTAAAAAAGTCTCTTCTCGAACAGGTAGCAACTGGAACAAAACCAGAATTAAGAGAACCAACTAAACTAGCACTGATAAATAGTAAAATACATCAATTGCAACGCTAAGATAAATTAGTAGTTATAAAAGTCTTGCTGATATCAATTTGATGTGATGATGGACTTAAGTTTTCTTAAATTTAGAGATCAAAGCCAGTTACCAATGAGAATGAATGGTGCCCAATATCCAGGGTGACTTTCAAGTTGCTGCTGATGCGTTTGCAACCAAGATATTTGAGCCGCCTGTAAGGCTTTGGCTTTACTCATTCCGCTATGCCAGTTTTGATAAAATTTTGCTATCAATTGTGCTGTTGCTGCATCATCAACTTTCCAAAGAGTTGCTATAGCGCTTTTAGATCCAGCTTGTATTGCAATACCGGCTAGTCCTAAAGTTTGGCGATCGCTACCTACTGCTGTTTCACAGGCTGTCAAAGTTAATAACTCAATCGGTTGATTTTGAGTGCGAGTATTGTTAATCAGTTCATAAAGGTCATTTAATGTCAGTTTTTCATTGTAAGTTTCAGTTGTAAGTGATTTTTTAGTATTTGCTGCAACTTTTTTTCCAGTTACTAAAAACGTTTCTTTATCATCAATACCAAACTTGCCATGAGTTGCCAAATGAATTATTGGATAAGTATTTTCTTTTAACTCTTTTTGCAAGCGCTCAAGTGTAAAGTCTTGATCTAGTAGTCCCTTGCTTTTTGGTAAACTCGTTGTAATCGTTTTCAGTTCAGATTCTACTTGTGTAAGCGGCTCAAAAAATTTGTAACCTGCATCTGTTTCGACAGTAGCTGGTTGTGTCAAGCCAAAAGCTAATACCTTTAATTTTTTTAGGTTCGATTCTTGAGGATTTGTCAGAGTCAATGCTGGAGCAAAGGCGATCGCATACTTTTCAATCAAGAATTGTTTACCATCAAACAGTGCAGCTATCGGGATACTCCGAAGAATTCCGTCTTGAATAAACACTAAAGTTTCAATTTTATTTTTTTCTAAATCGCTAATAAAAGGACGAATAAACCAGTCATATACTTGTTGCGCTCTGGCTTGATAAGTGTTTTCCAAGTCCGAGCGTTTTTCTAATTTGATGCGTAGGTCATTGATAATATCTCTAACGTCTTGACTTTTAACAGGTATCCAAGAAACTTTTGACTTAATTTTTTGTTCAACATCGGCTAAGGTGAGAATGATTGCAAGGCGTTCTTTTAAAAGAATCGAACTCAAGACGGCAGTGTTTTTCCCCACGAGTGCTACTGGTTTCTCAATCAGTCCTAAATCACAATTATTTCCTAAATAGTTTTGTAGTTCTGCTAACCTCAACTCATCTACTATTAGAAGTACCGACTCCAAATTCTGTTGAATATCTGATGCTTGGACAAGATGATTGGTTTGCTCTAGACGTAACTCTAGCAAGTCGCGGTAAACTAGTTCAACGTTATCTCGAAAGTCAAACTGTAAATCTCGCTGTTGCAGTATTAAATCACTATGGATACTTTTGAGGCTGTCAATAGATTTTTCATAAAAATTAATTGCTTCTTTGACTCGACCTGTGGCTCTAGATAAGCGTCCTAGTTGCCATGTCCACAAGTAAAGGTTCTCATCAGCGACAGTACCAATCAGTGCTTGTTGAGTTAAATTTATAGCTTGTTGATAGTCCTGGTGACATTCGTAAGTGTGTCCTAATCGGCCTTTGGCAAAGGATTCTCCTTCCCGATCCTGAATTTTTTGAGTGATTGCCACAGCTTTGTTGAGTAGTTCAATAGACTTAGGCAACGATTCTGACTTCAAGCATTGATTTGCTAGGTCAGTACTGACTGACTCGCTGTTTTGGTTAACGAGTAGTAAAAGATTAGCAAGTTGAATCGCCGTGTATGCTTTATCGCGGGAGTCGGGTAATTGTTCCAATATGACCAGTGCTTGCTGTAGTGTATTGTTAACTATGGCTTTATCCTGACGATGTTGGCGGTGATAAAGTCTAACTAGACCTAGTAGCGATCGCAGTTCATTCACTTTGTCGTTCTGGCTACGAGCTAAATTCAGGCTTTGTTCAAAATACTGTACAGCTTGTCGATCGTGACCAATAGTGTCTTGCTGGAACTTTTGGGCAGCTTCCTTATCGGCTACCTCACGGGCAAATTCGGCACGACGCTGATTGCCCTTAGCCAAATTAGCGTAGGTATTTGCTAAACCATTTAAGGTAAACGCTACATAAATTTGATTATTTATGCGCTTGGCGATTTCATTACTACGTTCAAAATGTTGAATAGCTTGCTCGTACTCGCCTTGGAGACGATGAGCATTTCCTAAACTACCCCAAGCAGCTACTTCGCCTAGTTCATCTGAGTGGTTGCGGGCAATTTCTACTGCACTATCTTGACTACAAGCTGGATTGCTTTGCTTTTGACCGCATAAAATGGTAGCTGCACGCCGATGCTGTCCCAAGCTACTGTAGAGTTGAGCCTGTTCTGTCAGCATCCGTCCTACCTTGATCGGCTCCTTTGTCTGACGATAGTAGTCAATAACTTGGTTTAATTGAGCGATCGCTTCAGATATTTGACCTACTTGTTGATATGCTCTAGCAAGGTATGTTCTAATACTTGTTTTCTCAGCAGAATTACTGTTTTCCTCTTGATTAGAGGAGAGAGCTTTTTGCCAAGACTGGATCGCTCCTTGAATATCGCCAGCTTGATATAGCTTAAGTCCTTGCTGTACTGTTTGCTTTAAAGCCGATGATTTAACTGTTGCTATCTCTGCGATTCCCTTATTCCCAATTGTTAGAGAAGGATGCGCCAACCACAAACATAAGGTTAGCGTTGTCAGAAAGAGAACTGCCCAAACGCGACGAATACGGTATGGCAAGCATTGCATGATGTCACAAAGGAGTACTTTAACAAGTGAATTTTGTTAGTTAATCAGCGATCGCTCTAAGCAATGCACAGCCTTGATGTTGCGATCTCGCAAAGCATAGCGCCCCAATTGGCGATCGCATAACTAAGTCTAGTATTTCATAAATCCGTTAGAAGTTATGCACTGTACAAATAGATAGTAGTATGGATTGTCGCTGCTTATAGAGTTAAGAAGTTTTCCCTCGCTCCAATTTCTCCAGTTGAAAGCGTAGTTTCCAAAGTTGGAAATGCAGTTCTCGCTACAGGTTGCAAACCCAATAACAGTTTTTTCCCAATAGTATTTCAATCTCTAGTGGAAGACGATGTTTTTAATACTTATTAAATTGATACTTTTAATACTTTTTTAATAAAACTTTCCAATTATCTAAATTTAAAAGTTTTTGCCACCTACTACTTGCTATCGGCCAAGTCAACTCGCAAACAGTGCCTTGTGGAGAGTGAGGAAATCGTCGAAACTTCCCTCTCAATTGCCGCGCTAAATCTTGAGCTTGGCCTGTTCCTTGCCCGCTATGTTGATAGTTTTTAGATATATTTACAAATCCATTATCAATTATTTGCAGACAATACTCTTTCGACGATCGGGTACAAACAACATCAAGACAAGTAGCTCCTTGGGAATGTTTACCAACATTACATAAAGCTTCTTGCAAAAAAAGGTATAAGCCTCGCTTTTGATTTGCATTTAAGTTGCATTCTTCTAATGGTTCAAAATTAGGAGGGATAAAACTTTGGATTGTTATAAATCCTTGAAAGTTTCTTCTTAAGGTAACATCGTAGACATAATAAAGCATCTCAGAAATTGGGGTTTGCAAATCGAGTACTTCATTTCCCTCTAAATAAACACTATCACTGCGAGTAAGCATTTCTTGACTGAGATATTCAGGAATAGTCCGTAACTCTCGATTTAGTTGTTCAAGTTGCGATCGCAATTTCTCAGGCTCTATCTCTTCATCACCAAGACTTCTCAATATCACAGCCAGGGATTGCAGAGGCCCATTATGAATTGCTTCAAAAGAGCGCTTAAGAGTTAAACTGCGCTGTTCGAGTAGCGCTCTTAAATCTCGGTCAAAAAAAAATGTCGTCAGTCCGGCACTGGTAAAAGCTAACAAGGTTGGTACTAAAGGAATCCACCAACCCAGAATCAGTCCAACATAACAAATTCCGATGATTTCGATACTACCTATACCAAGGCTCAACAATGTTTTTGCGGGAGATTGCAGGATTAAACCAAGAATTATGCCGATTAAACCCCAAGTTAAAATCCATAAATACTCCCAAATTTCTGACCGTACTTTTAACAATGGTCGTCTGTCTAAAACATGACTAATGATTTCACTCGTAGCATGAGCATGAACTTCTACACCATAAATCCATTGGTATTGATCGGAAGACTCGTCAACTCCTAAACCCGTGGTATAGAGTGTATTTTTAACTGCCGAGATGGTAAATCTATCTTTAACACTAGCAGCAGTCATGCCAATAATCACGATGCGATCGCGAATCCAATTAGGATCAATTTTATTATTAAGGACATCTCTTAGAGATATAGTGCGAAAAGGTTGGGGATGAGAGCGAAAGTTTAATAGCACTTGAAACCCATTGGCATCAGTTCCCACATATCCGCCAGAATTGGGGAGAAAGCGGACTAGCTGACTTGAACCGAACTTGATGGGATCGTAAGAGCGACTGCCATGAGTAAACTTTATTCCTAGTTCATCCAAATATAATTGTGCTAAACGTAGAGGTAGGGAGTATTTCAGTTCTCCAGCATAAGTTTTACTTGCCATTAAGCTACGTCGCAGCTTTCCATCCGGGTCTACTATTGTATCTGCAAAGCCGACTCGTTCGGGAGGTAACTCCGGCGGTGGTTTAACATTAAAAGATTGCTTCCGATTTAACGCTACTTCAACTCCGATGAGATTTGGATTCTCTTTCCAAGCAGGTGTAAGCTCTGCGTCAGCCAAACTACTTTTATCTCTAAAAAGGTCAAGACCGATGACTCTGGGTTTATAGGTATGTAAAATTCTCAACATTTGGGCGATTTCCTTATCTGGTATGGGAAACCTACCAACATAATTGATGTCATCTTCATCAATACCTACAATTACCACTCGTGAATCAACGGCTTCATTAGGCCGTAGGCGCAGCAATTGATCAAAAGCCAGCCACTCTTGCGATTGCAACAATCCTGTTAAACGAATAAGGATAATTAATCCTATTACCGAGAATCCTGGTAGCACTACTTCTCGCCAGGGTTTCAGTTGGTTGTGAACTTTTTTCCATAAATTGCTTTTAGTTATAAATGCCAATTTCATCAGTTGATCAATCCGATTTTTCTAGCTGCGATTTCAATTTGAATTCTTAATTCTTTACCAGGTTCATCATAGACACTCAAAGTATCTTGCAGTCTAATCCAGTAGTTTCGGACAGTGCGATCGCTCAACTTCATTTTTTGAGCGATCGCTTTATCTGTTAACCCTTCTTGATATTTAAGCGTTAGTACCTCGATCCATTTTCGATCAAATTCTGGACGCGATCGCAATTCTGAAGATAAATAAATAGAGCCGCGCAATGCCAAGTCAACGAACTTTAACATTTCGCGAATTGGCAAAGACTTATCCATAGCCGCAAAGCCTCCTTCATAGGTATTAATCATCGGTTTGAGACGCACCAACGGTTTAATATTGGTACTCAGCACCACTAAATTAGGGGCGAAAGGGCTTGACATTAAAGTTTTGATCAGTTGCATACCAACCTCGACCTGAGCTGGAGCTTGAGGCTTTTCTGGCAGACATAAATCAACAATTAGTAAGTCTGGGTGGTGATGTTCAAATTGCTGATAGGCAGTCTGGGCATCCTGAATTGCAAAGATTTCTGCTTCTGGGTATTTTTCTTTAAGTGCTGGGATTGTACCTTGAAGAATAGCTTCATGGTCATCAACGACTAAAAATTTCTGCAAAGCTTGCTTTGGCTCTCGGTTCATAACTGGTTTACTTTTTAATATATTTATTTAAGCTACAAAAACTATAGGAGTACCTAAGTTTTTGTAACTATAAATTAATCTGGCATCCCAGTAAAAGTAACTCTTCAAGACTAGGATACAAACAGTAAAGTGCTTATGGGTTGCAATTTGAGGAATTTGGTTTTCCAATATAGGAAAATCGCTACTTTATTGAATAAGTATAACAATTTGTTAATTTTTTAATGAAGTAATATACATCTTTTTTCCCTTTGAAGAAATAAAAATACTTATCTATTCTGAATCTCAGACATAATCATAGATTGTGCCCTTGTATTCCTATTTTGTGATTTAAATATTTTATTGTTCAACCACGTAAGAATAACGGTTCCAGATTATTTCCTGTTGAAAGGAACAAAAAATGTACTATTACTAATGGTTGCCAGAAGTTGAGAAGTCTTGTGAGAGCTAAATCAGGATGCTATCAAAGCTGGGAGTCGCTGCTTTTGGGTTCTGTGAGGATAAGCGTGTACCGTTTCCTTTGATGGGACGACTAGCTCCGATAGACCCAGTGAGCCATCCAGCGCTGTACGACCAATGTCCCTGCTCATAGTTTTTGGTCACAATTCTCTACCTGTTCGGATTTTTAAGAAGTTTTAGTTATCTTCAGAAATTGACTTTCCAAAATTGGAAAATCAATTTCCTAAGTTGACGATGTGCGTCTAATCAAATTTACCTATTGTAAAAAAGTGCAGCGAAGGCTAACACCCAAAACGCCAGCGCCACACAGACTCAACTTACTAACTTACCTTAATTAACTAAGGAGAAAGATAATGTCTAACATCAACAACCAAACCCAAGACCTTTACAGCATCGAATTGGTGCAAGACGTTGACCACGAAGCCGCTGCTACTGTTAGCGGTGGTGCTTTAATCCTTTCGAGCTTATTTAATGGTCGAGGAACGAAGAGAACTTATACCGGCAGAAACAGCAGTTTAGGCCGCTTAAACAATATAGCATCTTGGTTCGAGGTAACGGGTAGCAGAGATTGGTTTGCCTGGACTGGTAGGAATTTCACAGGTACAAGATACCGTCTAAGAGCAGGTAGAGCAGGTGACTTAAGCGGTCGGGCTAACAACAACTTCGAGTCTGCCAGACCTGCATAATCATCTCGGTTCTATTTCATACCGCAGACTAGAACCTTGAAAAACCTAAAACAGAAAAGAATGCCCTCACCTTGCCTTTTAGTTGAGTAACATCCTTTTCTCGCAGTTTGTAGGGGCGAGGTCGTTTTCGCTCCTACTTTTTCATTTGAATAAAGATAACACAAATAACGTAAATGGTAATACCCATATCTTGATTGAGCGTAGGAATACGCGAATTACATGACAATAATCAAGTTGCACACGGGCTAAACAAGTAATTGCCGAATTTTTATGAAGTATCGGGTTATTCTCCAACACAGTGAAGAAGATTGCGGTGCTGCAAGTCTAGCAACTGTTGTCAAACATTACGGACGCACTAAGAAGTGTCAGTTATCTGCGAAAATTGACTTTCCAATTTTGGAAAGTCAATTTCCTAACTTGACGATGTGCGTCTAATCAAATTTACCTATTGTAAAAGAGTGCAGTGAAGGCGAACACCCAAAACGCTAGTGCTGCATACACTCAACTTACTAACCTCCCTTAATTAACTAAGGAGAAAAATAATGTCTAACATCAACAAGCAAAGTCAAGACCTTTATAGCATCGAATTAGTGCAAGACCTTGACCATGAAGCTGCTGCTACTGTTACTGGTGGTGCTTTATTCCTTTCCAACTACCCTACGAATACAGGAGAGAAGCTAACCGTCAAAGGCAAATCTTCCAGTTTCGGCAAGTATAACAATAAAGCATCTTGGTACGAGGTAAAGGGTGACAAAGATTGGTATGCCTACAGTGATAAGAATTTCAAAGGGAAACGATACCTTCTCAAAGCAGGCACAAAAGCCAACCTTAAAAACGATGCTAACAACAACTGGGAGTCTGCACAACCCGTACCTCAAGAATACTCCTACTACTAAAATCCTGAAAAACCTAAAACATAAAAGAATGCTCTCATCTTCCCTTTTAGCTGAGTAACATCCTTTTCTCACAGTTTGTAGGGGCGAGGTCGTTTTCGCTCCTACTTTTTAATTTAAATGAACATAGCAAAAATAAACTAGCAAGATTTGAGCGTAGAAGTACGCAAACAGCATGAAAATCATAATTGCACACGGTGTAACCAAGTAATCCCCGGATTTTTTATGAAATATCAGGTTGTTCTCCAAAACAGTGAAGAAGATTGCGGTGCTGCCTGCCTTGCAACTATTGCCAAACATTACGGACGCACTTTAACTCTCAGTCGAGTACGAGAAGCAGTAGGCACGGGGTCACAAGGTACTACCCTGCTTGGTTTGAATCGGGGTGCAGAAGCTTTGGGATTCAATGTTCGCCAAGTCAAAGCTTCTGCTCAACTGATCGACAGTTTAGATAAAGCTCCAATGCCCGCAATTATACATTGGAAAGGCTACCACTGGGTAGTTTTATACGGACAGAAGGGGAAAAAATATGTAATTTCCGATCCAGGATTTGGTATCCGTTACCTCAGCCGTAAGGAATTAGCCGAGGGTTGGAGTAATGGGATTATGCTGCTGTTGGTGCCAGACGACAGCCGTTTCTTTGAGCAACCAGATGACAAAATGACTGGCTTTGGACGCTATCTGGTGCGTGTTTGGCCCTATCGCTTCCTTTTGAGTCAGGCGATCGCCATCAATATTGTAATTGGACTTTTGTCTCTTGCCTATCCCTTGATGATGCAACTCCTCACCGATGATGTGCTAGTGCGGGGAGATACTCAACTATTAACTACCGTGGCAATTGGAGTAATTGCCATAAACTTGTTTAAAAGTGCAATTGGTTTGGTACAGTCTCACCTCATTGGTCACTTCGGGCAGCGCTTACAATTAGGACTGCTGCTGGACTATGGTCGAAAACTTTTACACTTGCCCTTATCTTACTTTGAAGGACATCGGAGTGGGGAAGTCGTCAGCCGAATTGCCGATATTGATGCGATCAATGAGTTAGTTTCGCAGATTGTCCTTGGTTTACCTAGCGAATTTTTTATTGCTATAGTTTCGTTGGGCTTTATGCTCTTTTTGAGTTGGCAACTGACTCTGGCTTCAGTATTGGCATTTGTCATTGTCACCTTAGTTAACCTACTTTTCCTACCCGCCTTACGCCAGAAAACCCGTAAGGTTATTGTTTTAGGCACTGAAAACCAAGGCTTTTTAGTGGAAACCTTTCGCGGCGTTCAAGTACTCAAAACAACACAAGCAACTCCGCAAGCTTGGCAAGAGTATCAAACCAACTATGGTCGCCTTGCTAACTTGGGCTGGAGTACGATGAAACTGGAACTCTACAGCAGTACATTCACTAATGTTCTTTCAACTATAACTAATATAGGTTTACTCTGGTTAGGCAGCTATTTAGTAATAAATCAAACATTATCCATTGGTCAACTGCTAGCTTTTAATGGCATGAGTGGCAACTTTCTCGGTTTCCTCAGTTCAGTAATCGGGTTAGCTGATGAGTTTATTACTGCTCAAATTGTCATCCAACGGATGGCAGAAGTGATTGACGCTACCCCAGAAGACTCGAATGAAGAGAAAAGGCCTTGGGCAGAAATATCCACTGATGCAAATATTATCTGCACTAAAGTTAACTTTCACCATGCTGGTAGAGTTGATTTATTGCAAGATTTTTCGTTGACTATCCCTGGTGGTAAAGTTATTGCTTTAATTGGTAAATCTGGTTGTGGTAAAAGTACCCTAGCCAAACTGATGGCTGGTTTATATTCGCTCCAGTCAGGCAATATCCGTTATGGTCTTTATAACAGACAAGACTTATCTTTAGAATGTCTGCGACAGCAGGTAGTCTTAGTACCACAAGACCCACACTTTTGGAGTCGCTCAATCTTTGATAACTTCCACTTCAGTTATCCTGAAGTGACTTTTGAACAAATTGTCACAGCTTGCCAAATAGCAGGAGCTGATGAATTTATTAGCGAATTACCTGACAAATATCATACCGTTTTAGGAGAATTTGGAGCTAATCTTTCTGGTGGACAACGGCAGAGATTAGCGATCGCTAGAGCGATAATTACTAACCCACCTATACTGATTTTGGATGAATCCACCGGCGCTCTCGATCCGGTGAGTGAAGCTGAAGTACTAGATCAACTGCTTACCTATCGCCAAGGAAAAACCACAATTTTAATTAGTCACCGTCCCAGAGTCATTGAGCGAGCCGATTGGATTGTATTACTAGAAAAAGGACGTTTGCAAATTCAAGGTTCTCCAGAAGAATTGCGCCAAATTGCTGGCGAACACTTGGGTTTCCTAGACGATGTTCGGTCATCAACTCCGAGTTTACTGGTGAAATCTTCCAGCCATGCTAATGGCAAATACGCTGCCATTAGTTAATCCCATCTTCTTTCTTTGAGAATTTGGATTACTCCTCAATCATCCCCTCAAAAATCATCTCTTACTCAATTTATTATTATGGTTAGTCAATCTAATCCTGTCTTCGTTCCTGAAGCTGAAGAAAACGATTTTCTTCCACCACTTGGTAATTGGATTACTGTTGGCGGTATAGTTGCATTGGTTACTGTAACAATAGCAATTGCCGTTGCCTCTGTAACTAAATACAAAGTCACCGTTCAAGCACAGGCAAATTTGCGTCCGGCTGGTGAATTGCGGCTGGTTCAGGCTGCCACGGAAGGCCCAGTTGTGCGGATTTTTGTGAAAGAGAATCAGGTAGTTAAAACAGGAGATGCGATCGCTACTATTGACGACTCCCGCCTACAAACCAAAAAGAGCCAACTAGAAAGTAGCATTGGGCAAATAAAATTACAACTGGTTCAAATTAATGCTCAGATTGATGCTCTGAATAACCAAATTGTAGCCCAAACTGACAGCAGTAAGCGTGCAGTTGCAGCAGCTGAAGCTGAATTGAGCAGTCGCAAGCGGGATTATCAAGACAAACAAATTACCACTGTTAGTGATGTTCAAGAAGCCTCTGCAAACGTCAAAGCAGCAACTGCTTCTTTAGGAGCAGCTGAGTCCAAACGAAACCGATATGAGAATGTAGCCAAAGTTGGGGCTTTGTCACAAGACCAATTTGAGGAAGCACAATTAGCTGTTCGCCAGCAAGAACAAGCACTCTCTGCTGCTAAAGCCAAGTTGCAAAGCTTACAAGCTGCCCTCAATCCCACTCAAGCACAAATTGCGATCGCTTCTCAACGCATTGCTCAAGAAAAAGCTACGGGGCAAGCTAACATTGCCACATTAAACAAAGAACGCAACGCCCTGATTCAACAACGAATTGAAATGCAGACAAAGTTCGAGCATGATGGCCGCGAACTTAAACAAGTAAATATTGAACTTAAGGAGACGATTATTTCTGCCACAGCAGACGGTGTGATTTCCAAGCTAAACCTACGTAACCCTGGCCAAACATTGCGCCCTGGAGAAGAAATCGCCCAAATTGTTCCTACTTCTGCCCCCTTGGTAATTAAAGCAGTGGTAGGAACTGAAGATAAAAACAAGCTCAAACCAGGACAAAACGTACAAATGCGAGTTTCGGCTTGTCCTTATCCAGATTACGGTACTCTCAAAGGCAAAGTTAAATCAATTTCTCCAGATGCATTTTTCCCTCCAGCGAATAATGGTGCTGCTACAGGCGCTCCTACAATCGCAACTGCTCCCAAAGGTACTGCTGCTTTCTATGAGGTAACAATTGAACCTGAAGGTCTGTCTTTAGGTCGAAAAACCAGACAATGTTCCATTCAAATGGGAATGGAAGGCAGAGCCGATATTATTTCTAAAGAAGAGACTGTACTACAATTCTTTTTGAGAAAAGCAAGGCTAATTGTAGATGTTTGACACGAACTGCGATCGCAAATTGACCATAAGAAATAATAGAGCGTAGTTTACCGCACTTCTCTACGAGACGCTCCGCGTAGCTTGCTTCCACGTTCGCGTAGCGTGCCGTAGGCAAGTGGTACGACAAGCTCAGTGACCACCGCAGGCATAGCAACAAACTATATCATCCATCTATCTGCTTTTTGAGGCAGTATTCAGGATTTTTATGCATACTTGTTATTTCTAACGGTACAAGACAAAAAACTAAAAATGGTGCAATTTAAAAGTAGTGTAAATATGGTCAATTATGGACGCTGCTAAACGCCTTGCTACTCTAAATCGCATCCGCAAACTCAGCCGTCTGATGGATACATCAATACGTATCCCTTTGACAGGTTTTCGCATTGGAATAGACCCAATCATTGGTCTAGTTCCAGGTGCTGGTGATTTAATCAGTACAGCGTTTTCAGCTTACATTATATTTTTAGCTACTCGGTTTGGCATCCCGCGTCAAGACTTAGCCAAAATGATTTTTAATGTAGGTTTGGAAACAGTCGTTGGTACTGTGCCTTTAGTGGGTGATTTGTTTGATGCTTTCTATAAGTCCAACATTCGGAATTTGGCAATTTTGGAGCAACATTTGACAGTAGTTGAACCAGAACTAAAAAAAGTGTCTGATGAAGTTTACTCTCAAAAATTCAGCCAAATTTAAGCAGGAAAAGAGCGTAGTTTACGGTCGTAGGCATTGCCATTGCACATTTACTATGTATTTTCTAGTACATTACTAGCCAGTTGTAGTGAAGCGATGACCGAGCGCTGTGGGGGGCTGCTGAGTTCTTCTACAGCGTTGGGTCAACAACTGGCGATTTGCGTCTGTTCTGTTGATATCTCATTTAAACGGCAATTCAGTAATAAGTTATGCCAAATTGCCAGAACCTTTGAGCGTGGTATCGTCACTTCAACTTTTTCTTAAAAGAGAAGTGGAAAGAATTGATGGGCGAACCTATCGGTTAA
Organism: Nostoc sp. DedQUE12b; assembly: GCF_034530835.1. Classification (NCBI taxonomy): domain Bacteria; kingdom Bacillati; phylum Cyanobacteriota; class Cyanophyceae; order Nostocales; family Nostocaceae; genus Nostoc; species Nostoc sp. DedQUE12b. Next base: position 36,380 of record NZ_JAVRCI010000036.1, read on the forward strand.
ATTCAGCCTTGGTGTAATTGAAAATATTGTAGAGTATAGAATTGTCCTAAGTATTGCCCTACGCAACTCCCCCTATGACTACCGCACCCTTAAGCTGGGAAGAACTAGAAACCCTCACGGACTATCAAATAGATACCGTTAATGGTCTCACCAATGCTAGAGCCAGGTTGCGCTTGTTTGGTCAGCCGGAATCTAATGTACGGGTAACGCTGTACCGCGATAACCATGCTTGGTGTCCTTACTGTCAAAAAGTTTGGTTATGGCTAGAGGAAAAACAGATCCCCTACCGCATCGAAAAAGTGACAATGTTCTGCTACGGGGAGAAAGAAAGTTGGTACAAACGTAAGGTACCATCAGGAATGCTCCCCGCGATCGAGCTAGATGGACAGATCATTAAGGAAAGCGATGACATTTTGATCGCTTTGGAAAAGGTTTTTGCTCCATTGAACCAAGGGATGGAAGACCATAGGGTGCTTCCTCTACGTCAATTAGAACGACTTTTATTTAGAGCCTGGTGCGTTTGGCTATGCTCTAGAGCAGGTTCGTCTCAACAAGAACAACGCAACCGAGAACAATTTATCGGAGTGGTGGCTAGGGTAGAGTCGGCTCTGGGTAGCACTCCAAGCCCTTACTTTCTAGATAGCTTCGGCATCGTTGATGTCATTTTTACGCCATATCTCGAACGGATGAATGCGAGCCTTTACTACTACAAAGGCTACTCACTGCGGGAGGAAAACCCTCGTTTGAGCGCATGGTTTGCGGCAATGGAAAGCCGACCGACCTACTGCGGTACCCAGAGCGACTTTCACACCCACGCACATGATTTACCGCCCCAGATGGGGGGCTGTTGGGAAAACGGCGAAACCCAGATGCTTCTCAATAAAGCGCGGGTGGATAACGGCCCCTGGTTTGGGCTACCAGATGTTACTTATCCAGAGCCGGAAAACTCCCGTATGGAAGCTCTTAAACGAACAATCGACCACCGGATCAATATTATCCGAGTCAACCCTTTGGATGATAAATTGTTCGATTTAGCGCTACGTTGTGCTTTAACACACATGATGACAGGGGAAGACTGCGTACCTCCATCGGGATCTGATGTTGCTCTGCGATATTTGCGCGATCGCATTAATGTACCACGAGATATGTCTATCTACGCAGCCAAGCGATTGAGGGAATCTCTGGAGAAAACCGCAGCCCTTGCAGGTGATGGGCAGCCAGCCCCCATTCCCACTAAGCATCGACGAGATCAAGACCCGTCTAACTTTGCCATCAAGTAGGATTTCAGATATTTATGCCTAACCGAACGGCAGCAACCATGTAGCGAAAGATGTAGTCTAATAACTCAATATAATTACGAGCAGCTTCAAGAGAACAAGCCCAAACTGTCAAACCATGATCCCGAATTAGTAATGCGGATATTTGCGGTGGAGTGACGGCAAAGCGTTGTTCAATATCACCAGCAATCTGGGCAACTTGGAGATGATTAGCAAAAATTGGCATTACACAACAGGGATTTTCTTGCCAAACTTCCAAACCTTTGAGCATTTCTAGCGGTGGTAAAGGTAAACTATCATCTTCAACCAAACGAGAAACTAAATTGCTCTCAATAGAATGTATATGATAACAAGCAAGTGATTCTGGAAACAGGCGGTAAATTAGTTGATGAATAGCTGTTTCAGCTGAAGGTATCACCTGGGTTGCTGATGCTTCTATTTTGCCATCTGGAGCAATGAGAACAAAATCGTTGAGTAATAACTCACCCTTAGATTTACCGCTAGCTGTAATCCAAAAACTACCATCAGCTAATCGAGCCGAGAGGTTGCCAGCAGTTCCTAGCATCCAACCTTTTTGGTAAAAATACCGAGCAGTGGCAATTAGTTGCAAACGAGGATCTGCTATCGTTGGGTTGAACTCCATGATTTTGCTAAATAATCGCGGATTTGAAAAAAATCATTCCAAGGAATATAGGGTTTTTGGTGTTCATCTAAATATTGTGCTAAGGGAGAGCGTGCAAAGACAACAGAAGCTTGCAATCCCATATTTAAGTCGGTGATGGAGTCACCAATAGCGATCTTTTCATCGGCTGGGTACTGATCCATAACTTGCACCTTAGCAATCAGTTCTGTATCTCCTTCGTATTCAGAATTTACTTTTAAATAAGCACTGCTAATATCGATATCTACAGCATAAATTCTCTCTATTCTATGCAATATTCCATCCAAAACCACCTCTACCATTCCCCGTAATCCCCCAGAAATTACTATTAACGAAACTCCCTGAAACTCTAGAAAATCCAACAATTCTAGAAAACCAGGACGGATCAATTGAGGTTTAGTAAATTCCAGTATTTCTGGATAACTTGCAGATGGAATTGATTGCAGAATTTCCTTGACTCCCTCTCGCAGTGTCAGCCTTTTTGCATACATTTCAGGCAGTAGTTTTGCAGAAAGTACTGGTGCAAACTTTTTCAGAACCGCGACAAAAGTTTCATCAACTGTAATAGTGCCATCAAAGTCACAAAAAACAATCCGCTTCATACTAATTTGTAATTCGTAATTCGTAATTCGTAATGTTTAATATATTTAGAATTGAGCGAGGAAAGACAGAAGGCAGAAAATATATTTTTGCCCTCTGCAAAGCGGGTTTAAAGCCCCTAAATTTATTTATGGGGATTACTTTCTGCCTTCTCAACTCACTAGGGGTTGGCGGGTGCGAATTTCTCTGCCTGTATATTGGGGTATCCAACCTTCTGTAGTGATGAAATAGCGTACTGCTTTCACCCGCTTTGCTGAGGTGAGATAAAACCAATGTTCGGTTCCGGCTGGAATGTTGATATATTCTTCTGGTTGTACTGTCAGTTCTACTTGACTACCATCAGAACGTACAAAGCCAAAAATCGCTTCTCCATCAATGATGTAGCGGACTTCATCATCTGCATGGGTATGAATTTGGTCAAACTTTGCCATTGACTCATCAAGGTTAGGAATCCCTGGATGAAGGACAACCAAATCACGAGATTTATAGCCGGCTGTCTGTTGTAGTTGCTCAAAGTAACTATCTATTGCTTTGAGTACTTGTTCTTTTTCATCTTCGTTGAGACTATCCTGTGCCAACAAATGTTGGAGTTTGGGGTTATCTCCTACAGTCTGACGATTAATTTGAATATTCAGGGGAGCTAATTCCTGAGCAATGTAAATTAAATCGGTGTGGAGAGTTCCATTTTCTAGTTTGAGAACTGCCATTTTTGACCTCCAGTAAAATAGTTAAAATAAGGCTTTTGAGGCATAAGGGACTTCCAACTGAAAAAATATCCTATCGCTGTGTAAGCAGAGGAGCAGGCTTGCCGTGAGCGACTTATGGCGAGTGAAGCCGAGGTAAGCTGAACGGGAGCAGGGGGAAATGATATTAGATAATTTCTATTGTGAGCGCGGTGAAACTTCTGCATTCAACCAATTGACAAAACCCTGATTAACTGCTGTCGGAGAAATTTCGGCGATAAAATTAGTATAAGTAATATGCTCTTGAATAAGTTTTTCGATTTCTAAAGCATAACCATCTTGAGTTTTGATAATTAAAACAACTTCTGGTTCTTCAGTAATTTCTCCTTGCCAACTATAAGCACAAGTAATCGGAAACCAATTGACACAAACTGCTAACTTACATTCTAGTAATGCCCGACCAATTTGACGCGCTTCATCTGGATTATTTAAAGTTACATAGTAGATTTTCATAAAAGTTTCCGACTTACAATTAGAGTGAGAAAACACGCCCTAATCCCTCTTGATGGGCTACTGTTGCTTGCAAATGAGGTAAATGAGTATCTAGAACTTCCACAGATGCCCACTTCTGTACAAAAGTAAACTTATTTTATCTCGTTATGCCAGTATATTAACTCTATTGTATCGATTGAGGCAGCAGTCGTGACTATTGCTTTGAAGTTTTGGGCTTATTTACTAACAAGATCAGTAGGGCTGGATGCCATTGAGTCGTGTGTGAATCTTTTGGCAAGGTGAGTCTAGAGAAAATTTGATAAGAAGAATTCAGAACTCAGGAGTCAGAATGAGCGTATGACGTGAAGACGATTAGCTTTGGTACATAATTAAAGCTTCAAATTAAGATATAAAATATGTTGTGTCAAATAAGAAGTTTTAAACGGTAGAACAATATGGAAAATAATAAAGAATACCATATGTCCTCAAATGAATTTCGTGATTGGGGATATCAAACTATTGATTGGATAGCTAATTATCTAGAAACAGTAGAGCAACTGCCTGTTTTATCTCAAGTAGAACCTGGAGACATTAGAGCAAAACTACCAGAAACAGCCCCGATCAAAGGAGAGTGTTTTGCAGATATTTTACAAGATTTAGATGAAATCATCGTACCAGGATTGACTAATTGGCAGTCTCCAAACTTTTTTGCTTTCTTTCCTACAGGTATTTCTGCACCTTCAATTTTAGGAGAATTAGTCAGTGCAGGACTTGGAGTTCAAGGAATGTTATGGGCAACTTCTCCAGCTTGTACTGAGTTAGAAACTCATGTTCTAGACTGGTTAATAGATATGTTGAAACTTCCCTCGCAGTTTAAATCTTCGACTACAGGAGGAGGAGTAATTCAAGACTCAGCCAGTAGTGCTTCTTTAGTCGCTTTGATAGCAGCTAGAGAACAGTTAAAAGCAGATATTAATCAACTGGTTGTCTATACTTCTACCCAAGCACACTCGTCAATTGAGAAAGCTGCTATTGTAGCGGGAATTAAGCGAGAAAATTTACATTTAATTGAGGTTGATGCTAATTATAGAATGTGTCCAGAATTACTACAACAGCAAATTGTTACAGATATTAAATCTGGGTTAATCCCTTTTTATATTGCTGCTACTGTGGGGACAACCTCATCTCATGCCATAGATCCATTAACAGAAATAGGGGCGATCGCTCAATTACATCATATTTGGCTTCATGTTGATGGCGCAATGAGCGGTACAGCAGCTATATGTCCTGAATATCAGTGGATTCATCAAGGATTAGAACTAGCAGACAGCTATTGTTTTAATCCCCATAAATGGATGCTAACTAATTTTGATTGTACGTGTTTTTATGTGAAAGATCGAGCGAAACTAATTCATGCACTATCTATCATGCCTGAATTTCTCAAAAATCAAGCTAGCACCTCTGGTAAAGTTATTGACTATCGAGACTGGCAAATTTCTTTAGGACGTAGATTTAGAAGTCTCAAACTGTGGTTTGTAATTCGACACTATGGTATAGAAGGATTACAGTATTACATTCGTAAGCATATTAATTTAGCACAAGAATTTGCTGAATGTGTAAAATTTCATCCTCGTTTTGAGTTAGTTGTGAATCCCCCGTTGAATTTGGTATGTTTTCGCCATAAATTGGGTGATGCAATTAACGAGAAAATCATTAGCAATATCAACTCTTCAGGTAAAATCTATCTCACTTCTACCAAACTGGAGCAAAAATTAACTTTAAGAATGTCAATTGGACAAGCAACCACAGATAAAATACACGTACAGCAGGCTTGGCAATTAATTTGTCAAACTGCTGAGGACATAGAAAATAACTAACTCACTTTTGGGGACACTATTTTAGAAATAGCAATTGGTGCTGGTGAACATACAACCTTTTTTATCTAAGTTAAGTCCTCGCTTGTAGCTACCAAAAACTATGATTTGATAGCCAGAAAATGTTCATCAGCTAATATTTAAAAATGCTACACTGCTTGACCAATTAATGGTTTGGTTCAGTAAGTAACGAATAAACAACTTTTTAATAGTCTGTATTTCCTCAGTAGTCAAATTTGCAGCCAGACGATCTGCATAACTTGGTCGATTAAGATTAGCAGTAAATAAACGCTTGATAAAATTGTCAGAGATGTGCATTGGTGTCAAATACTGTTCAAGAACCACTTGTACATAGTCTCCATTTGAAGCAAAAGCCTGACGCAAATCGTCAGCATCCCAGTTAAGCATGGGGTCAGAGGTATCTGTATAAATAGCTTCTTCCGCTAAAACTAATCGTTCATACAATTGGGCATCGAGATTTTGGCTGGGCAGTAAGCGGTAAAACCTTTGGGTATGCCGAGGTACTGTCTCAGCTAAAATAAGCTTGACTGAGTGCGGCAGCAATTGACCTAAAATTTGAGCAGCAAGTCCCTTATCCGCTTGAGAGGCTAATACATTACGCCCGATAATAGAGTCAAACTGTACATTTGGTGCAACAGACGCCAGCATAGCAGGTATCTGTGCAACAGATGCAGTAAAAACTATTGGTCGCATTGTTTCAGGAAGTGCCGCAGCTTGTTCAATTAAAGCATTGGCATCAGAGCTATTGCGGACACAAGCATAAACCCCACCTTCAGGAACTTGCCGGATTGCTTCCCAAGTAAGTAAACCAGTGGCGGCATTTAAATCCAATACTAAGTGATGACGTTGTAATTGAGCGAAAGTGAAAATGCGATCGCGCACAGATGCTAATGTCTTTTCTGAGAAATTCCTCATCGTAATGTCGCATACTCTATTGGCTGTCTCTTCTATCTACTGGGGTGTTATTCTTCAGGTTGTTGAGTATCCACTCTATGCATATCTGAGAGTTGCAAGGATTTTTCATCTAAAATCCCAAATTGGTATGATTTATTTTTCGCGTATTTAGCAGGAGATGCCGTTTATTTATAAATCCTGTATTCAACCTCATCCAGAAGATCGCCACTCTTGTTAATCTGTTGAAACTCCCGAAATACTTTACCCCCAAGACTTTCCGCAATTTTCCTGCTGGGGATATTTCTTTTATCAACAGGGTAGGAAAGATAATTGTATTCCAAATTTTTATCCACCCAGTCTTTTAGTGCATCAATTGCCTCTCTACCAAAACCATGACCATGAGCGGATTTTTTGAGCCAAATTCCTAACTCCGGTGTCTGAGTATCAATAGCACCAACCTCGCAAATTCCTAAAAACTCTAAACCATCCTTCTTGAGAATTACCAACACTAGGTCAGTGTGATTTTCTCGTTGTAGAATCATCTCTCTAATTATCTTTTCGGTTTCCCTGAGACTCTGGGCTGGTTTCGGATACATAAAGATGGTAATTTCGCTTGTAAATTCTCGAAATACATCTTCTGTATGTTCCAACGAAATCGTTTGCAAAATCAGTCTTTTAGACTCTAAACTTACTTTTTCTAAATTCTCCATAAAACTGGCGCTGGCAACTACACAATCACTAGTATAGAAACCAACCAAAGATACAACCCCGTTGGTATCTACAATCAGAGCAGGGACATAATCGATACGGGCACTGACGATGATGCAATCTCTGGTGTCAACAACGTACACACTGAAATGAATTCATATAATAAAGAAAATCCCAAAAGTTCACGAGATTACTATTATGTGCGGGTTTGGCATTAGCGATCGCCATCATGTAGATGAAAATGGTGCGATCGCCGGGCCTGTGACAGATCGCCAAGAATGGAAGCGCCTGATGAAAGCTAATTTCAAACTAACCGCACTCTTCAGTTGAACATGATTAGGCAATCCAAATGAAAAGACCTGGATTTATTGAGCGTCATCTTACATCAAAGAGGATTGGAGCATATTGTCGGCTTAGAAGTTGAGTGGTATCTGGCAAAGTTAGAAGATCCGATGTTAGCGATCGCTAATGTTGGTACTTCTGGAAAACCTGGTGAACCTGCCAAAGTTAGCGCCGTAGAGCATAGTTTCCAATACCTTTTAGAATCCCACAATCCAGAGATTCACGACTTGCTGCGTGTTCTGGCAGAAAACTTAGTTGAAATGGGATTGCCTTTAAGGAGTGTAGAAAACGAAGGAGGTGTCGGTCAATTTTAATTTACCTTTGACCCGATTCCGGCGTTGCAAGCTGCGGATACAATGATGATATTCCGAATGGCGACCAAGCAAATCTGCCGTCAACAAGGTTACATCGCATCATTTATGTGTCGTCCAGGATTGCAAGGTTCTTCTTCCAATGGCTGGCATTTGCACCAATCCCTTGTAGACCGAAGCACAGGCGAGAACGCTTTCATGTCTGCAAACTCCAAAGCCCTAATGTCAGATTTAGGTCAACATTTCGTTGGTGGTCTTCTTAAACACGCCAATGCCGCTTCTGTGTTCACAACCCCGACAATTAACGGCTACAAAAGATTTAGGCCTTATTCCCTAGCTCCCGATCGCGCCGGATGGGGATTGGAAAACCGAGGGGCAATGATTAGATTACAAGGCGGTTATGATGACCCCACCACCCACATTGAAAACCGAGTTGGAGAACCAGCAGCCAATCCTTATCTGTATATGGCATCGCAATTGATTTCTGGGTTAGATGGTGTAGCTCGTAAACTTGACCCTGGCTCTCCAAGAGAGTCACCTTACGCTACAGAAAGTCCGACCTTACCCAAAAGTTTGCCAGAGGCGATTTCGTATTTGAGCCAAAGCGAACTTTTTTCTCAAAAAATGGGGCAGCAGTTCATCAACTTCATCATAAAGATGAAACAGAATGAAATCAATCGCTTTTTGCAATCCGTCGGCGATCGCCCACCAGAAGACTATTTAAAACAGGTTACTAACTGGGAGCAAAGAGAATATTTTGAATTATTTTGAAGTGAATAATTATTGGAAATGTTGCGCTTTTAAAGATGATTATTAAGATATTTAAGTGAATAGACCTGCCTTGAAAATAAGGCAGGAGGCAGGAGGCAGGAGGCAGAAAAAGAATTGTTATCTTTACTTCTCTAGTTGTGTACCTCATTTAGTTGCAAACTGCTGTAGATGCAGCTAGTACTGTTTCACAATTGCGCCCCGTCTATACTTGCTTAAGAAAAATTATTATATTTTTAACTTTATACAAGCATGATTACACAAAAGTAAATATTTATTAAAGGATAAATTAATACTTATTTTGGTAAGTCAAACTTCGCCAATTTCCGAGGTTGAGTTGATGTATAAACTCTTAATTTTGGCAAAGGTATTAGTATGTATTATGTCATATAATACAGGAGATATTTAAGTTCAGTTGTTATAGGAGAAAGATTGTGTCTGAAAACAAACCAGAAAAGTTGAATTCACAAGCAGTACCATTCTTCGCTCGATTCTTGGAAGGGCAAAGCCTTGAAGACCTTTCTGATGAAGACTCAAAAGCGATTATCGGTGGTAAATGTAATAATGCCACAAACAAGAATAAGGATGAACTTGTAACAACTCTGAAGTTTCCATCCGATGAAGAAGATGTCACTTCAGTAACCAAGAAGTACCCTTCTGATAGTGATGAGTTCGCTGTTACTCAGAAGTTTCCTTCAGATGGCGATGATGACAGTTCGCCGTCTAAACCTGTATAGCTGCATACTTTTGATTACACCAGAGATGCGGTTTTAAAACTATTGTCAGTATAAAAATACAGTTAGTGCCAACTTCATCTAGGGGTTGGCTTTCCATTAAAATTAAGTTCACTTTTTAAAATTTTGCTTTCTCAAGAGTTAACAATAGTGAAAATGCAAAATCTAATAAAAATATTTTATGCACCTTGATCGTGATGTAGTTTTATTAATCACCCATAGTGGTGATTACTTTACAATAGATAGAGTTGCAGAAGCAGTATCAAAACTAGGCGCACAGCCATTTCGTCTTGATACTGATAAGTTTCCGATCGCACTCCAACTCCAAGCTAATTTAAGTAACTCTGGTAGCAATCATTCACTGATATATAACGATCGCTTCCTCAACACCGAGCAAGTGCAAGCAGTATGGATGCGGCGTATTTGGCAACCCGATCTCGGTCAAGAATTGGCTCCACAATTTCAAGCAGCCTGTTCTAGTGAATCACTCGCAGTCTTAGATGGCTTTTGGGACAGCCTCAGAGATGCTAAGTGGGTGGATGATTTACGCCGGATAAGTGCAGCTGAAAACAAGTTACGCCAACTGCGGATTGCATCGGAAGTAGGTCTTGTTATACCTCGGACTCTCGTCACCAACAATCCTCAAGAAGCACGAGAATTTTTCCACCAAGTTAAGGGAAAAATGATTGTCAAGTTGCTCAGACCTCTTTCTTCTGGGATGCAAGCCTCTTCTTTTTTCATGTATACCAGCGCCGTTAAAGAAGAAGACTTACTTGATGCTGAAACACTGCGCTATTGTCCAGTTATGTTTCAAGAACAAATTCCTAAACAGCAAGAACTACGAGCAGTGTATGTGAATGGCAATCTCTTTGTCGGGGCGCTAGATGCGTCTGAGTATGCAGAATCTACCCAAGATTGGCGACGTGAGACCAAAAAGATTCTTACCTGGCAACCAGAACAATTACCTGATAAACTAATCCGTTGTTTAGATGCCTTTATGGCTAGGTTGGGACTGATTTTTGGAGCATTTGATTTGATTAAAACCCCATCAGGAGAATATGTTTTTTTAGAAATTAATCCTACAGGAGAGTGGGGGATGCTAGAGAGAGATTTGGACTATCCAATTGCTCTAGCTATTGCATCTGCACTACTTTCAACAAGCCCGAAATAAAATGCTCTTACTTAAAAATTCCCAACCAACTGATAACCCCTATATTTATCTGTAGCGTACTTCATTCTCCATATTTGTAAATGACTGTTTTAATCATTACTCACAGCCAAGATAACGAAAGTATTCCTCTAGTTATTCAGGCAATTGAAGCCCAAGGAAAGAAAGCATTTCGTTTTGACACAGACCGGTTTCCCACAGAAATGCAGTTAGATATCTACTATGGTAGTACTAAGCGAGTGATTCTGAGTGTCGATGACCAGACATTAGATTTAAATGAAGTGTCAGCAGTTTGGTATCGGCGCATTGCAATTGGGTCAAAAATTCCCAACTTGATGGATAGGCAACTTAGAGAAGCCTCACTCAAAGAATCTCGCGTCAGCATTGATGGAATGATTGCTAGTATCAGGGGGTTTCATCTTGACCCCCTGCCAAATATTCGCCGAGCCGAAAATAAACAACTGCAATTACAAATAGCAAGAGATATCGGTCTAGATACGCCTCGCACTCTGACTACAAATAATCCAATAGCAGTAAAGCAATTTGCCCAAGAGTGTCAGCAGGGAATGATTACCAAAATGCTCTCTTCCTTCGCTATTTATGATGAACGAGGGCGAGAAAAAGTTGTGTTTACAAATCCAATTTCATCAGAGGATCTAGACAACCTTGATGGCTTACGTTTCTGCCCAATGACATTTCAGGAGAAGATTCCCAAGGCGTTGGAATTGCGGACAATAATTGTAGGTAAGCGTGTGCTAACAGCTGCGGTTGATTCTCAAGCTTTGGATAAGGCACGTTACGACTGGCGCAAACAGGGAATTGCCTTACTCGACGCTTGGGAATCATACACTTTGCCCGAAGATGTCGAAGAGAAATTGCTCAAACTCATGGCAGAATTTGGTTTAAACTATGGGGCGCTTGATATTATTTTGACTCCTGATGGTCGTCATGTATTCCTTGAAGTTAACCCAGTTGGCGAGTTCTTCTGGCTGGAACGCTGTCCTGGCTTACCGATTTCCCAGGCGATCGCTGAGGTTTTAAATAATTCAACTAGTTGATTACAATTTCTCTTTAGCTGGCGTTGCGATACCGCGTTTAACTAGACCCGCTTCCATTTCCTTAATGAATTTTAAGTCTTCCTCCAATAGAAGCTGGCTTTGGCTAGAAGAAAGATTTTTTTCCAGAAAAGCAAATGCTTGCCGAAATTGACGCGGATTTGCTTTAATTAGCGATTCAAAGTGACAGGGAATAATCTGCTGAAAATCCCAACTTGCAACTGTATCAGCCCAGTTGAGGACTTGTCTTGGTGCTTGAGGAAGAATGAGGATTTGCAAAATCGGTGCGACAAATGGTCGTCCCTGACCTCGTAGAGCGTCGAATGCCTGCTTCCAGTTTTCTTGCCAGCGAAAAGGAAATAAACCAAAGTACGTTTTTAGCGATCGCTGTGGTGCTTTGAGAGCATCACGAAACATCTCTCCGATTGAAGCAACTTCTAAGGCACTTGGACGGAAGTAAAGCGCAAACAGGGAAATACGTTGCCATCCCTTGCGACGGTTGTTTTCATTGTCCTCGATCGTCTCCAAGGCATTGTCCCTGGCATGAAACAGTAAGGGATAAGGATCTAATTGGAGGATTTCTGGTGGGTCAACTGGAACAGAAAGTATAGAATCAGTTACAAGCAGAGTGCGCGATCGCTTGTGAAACAATGCAACTTCTACAAAAGATCCTCGTCCCAAGTCGATGTCCAATATTGCATAGTCAAACTCCAGAGCAAAGGGAGCAAGGTTTGAGTCCTCTGGGAGTTCTTGAGTTCGTTTTTGGGGAAAACCTAGCCAACTAAGCGGCAGATTGAACGGGAAACTCCACTGGTGCGGGGCAACAAACACTTGTGCTTGAGGAAAGCGACGAGCAAAGGGGCCAACGAAGACTTTATGCTCTAGACCAGAACTGGTTGGCAGTAAGATATACTTAACTTCACCGTGCTTTGCTACCAACTCATTAACCAAGCGGACACACTCAGTTGTGGGAGCAACGGGTGCATAGACCAGAAGTCCTCCGGCAAAGAGCTTGACGATAGTCATGCGAATCGGCACGATGGTGTAGAGAATGCCGTGAAGCTGATCGAATGTCCAGATAGTGTCCTGAACTATTTCCTGACGAAGTGTCCGCCGCCTGCCGTAGGGGTAGAGTGGGACAGCAGCCCAGAATGGCCATGACCAATCCTTGGGGTTGTTCAAAGGAGACATCCCTCGATCTTGTAGTTCAACCCTCGACTGAGATCCTTGTGAGTTCATCGTCGTTCCATTGTCCTGGCGTGGGCCAGTTATGAGAGTGTTGTAGTGGCTACAAGATTGGTATAGCACGCTTGTCAGGCGAGGGCAACTGGCTAAAATCCCTACACAACACAACACTTGTCGGTAATTGAATCTTTTTACCGAAAGTCTACCAGCAAGAGGGGGCCTAGTTTTGGGCTGTAAGAATTTTTATATCAGAAAATCATTTGATATAAGAAACTGCAAAAACAGTATTATTTGCTGAAATTGCAAAAACAGTATTATTTGCTGAAATTGCAAAAACAGTATTATTTGCTGAAATTGCAAAAACGGTATTAGTTGTTCAAAGTTTGATAAAAAACTGGCTTTTTTTAATCATAGTTATTAGTTCAGTGCGTTCGTTTGAACGTCGCTTGAACGTCGCTTGAATGTCGCTTGAACATCGCTTGGACATCGCTTGGACATCGTGAGGACATCGCGAGGACATTGCTAGGACATCGTGAGGACATCGCGAGGACATTGCTAGAACATCGCTAGGTTGCTGCATAATTTACTCAAAATTTACTTTCAATTGAGTCACGATTGTTTCACGATTGTTTCACGATTGTTTCACGATTTACTTGGCGTGATTTGGAGTGTATCTTGTACACTCCTTGACTAACAAACAGTCAAATAATTAATTAAAATGTTGGGTAAAATTTCTCAATTTTGTGTAGTATAGAATAGATAGAAAAATATTCCACAACAAAACAAGCGCGAAGTACTTAAGTCCTCGCGCTGTTATCAAAATATGCGATGTACCAGTTCCAGCTGGTGCATACAGTATTTTGTGAATGTTTTTCCTGCAAAAACCTTACCTTCTGTCAAAGGAAGACATTACATGGAAAATAAAATTAATCTACAACCCTATTCTAGCTTATTAAAACCAAAAAATAAGCTGCCACAACCTAACTATAAAGCGCAACTGATTGCGATCAGCTTGCTGCTGAACTGTTGGGGAAGCCTGAATATTGAAGTCACAACCCCAGTGTTTCAGTTCAAGTCGAAGCCAGCATCAACTTCAGTGATCGAAATGGTGAAGAAGCTGATAGATCATCAATAACTGCTTGATGCTAGGTCGCTTTAAAGAGTGACTTTTTAACTTATCGGTGGTTGTCGGTCGATGTTTAACTAAAATTTCTGAACATCCAGAAATTTGTGAGCATGACCGAACAACCAGGCTTAACAGGACTAGTAAGCTGCAATCCAGCAAATAAAAAAAACTGGCGCTCCTGGGCGATTTTGTACGCAATCGTTGACGGCTGGTGACAGCGCCCCCGATTGCGGTAACTTCCGACTTCAACTTACAACAACACGGCGCTAGTTAGTGGAAGTTGGAAGTTAGGAGTTGGAAGTTGCGATCGCGCTTTGGCTGCATCAGAATTTGCATTGATGACCGTTGCAGTTTTCGTTGCACCTAAACAGCGATCGCCAATGAGCCGACAGTGAGTAACTTGTTAAGATGATGTTGACTCAAAATCAGTCAAAGCAAACCATCACTGACCACCACTTAGAAGCATGAAGCATCTGTCAGACTAGTTTCATTCCCCAAAGAGCTTTAAAAATCAGTGTTCTAGAATTTTAAAGAGTAAACGGTTTGCAAATAAAGAATTGGCGTTCTTCTTAAATTACATATCAATGTATTGGAAATGGGGCTTTAGGCTATTAAGCGGATTTTTGGGGCTGTGGCTACTGTTGGATCTGGGTTGCCGTTTGGGAGCAGAGATTTTTTGGTTTCGGGAAGTCGGCTATCTTCAAGTATTTTTGTTGAGGCTGCTGACTCGTGGTATTTTGTGGGTAGTTGTGGCTGGAATAACTGCTGCCTATCTACTGCTAAACTTGGCTTTAGCACAACGACTAAAATATCCCCAGTCTGTAAAGATTGAGTCAGCAGAACTCAACAGTGAATTAACAAATTTTCTCAGTCCTAATTATCCAAGACGCAACGAAACCCGGATACTTGCGCCGCAACGCTTTCAAACATTAAAATTGCGCTGGTTATTACCCTTAACTCTAATACTGAGCTTGTTGATTGGGTTAATGCTGGCTCACTATGGTCAAATTGCTCTTTTCTATTGGCATTCTCCAGTTAATCAGGCTATTCTACCCGTTCCCGCTCTATTTCGACCGGAGACAATCTGGCAACTTTTGAGGCAGATTATCTCTCAAGTCTGGTATCTCGGTTTAATTGCGGGAGTAGCGATCGCCATTTTAATCTATCCCCAATTTTTACTCACTGCGATCGCAATTCTCTCCAGTCCCATTTTTGCCTTCATCATCTTCCGACACTGGCCAAAGGTGCTGGAATATTTGCACCCCACCCTTTTCAACAGCACTGAGCCTTTATTTGGTCGAGATATCAGCTTTTACGTATTTTCTTTACCTTTTTGGGAACTGCTAGAACTCTGGCTGATGGGTTTATGTTTGTATGGCTTCCTCGCCGTTACTCTCACTTATCTCTTGTCGGCTGACAGTTTGAGTCAGGGGATTTTTCCTGGTTTTTCACCCCAGCAGCAGCGTCATTTATTCGGTATGGGTGGCTTGTTGATGCTGGTAGTGGCTTTGAGTTATGGGCTGAGTCGCTATGAATTGGTGTATTCTAGCCGTGGAGTGAGTTATGGTGCTAGCTATACAGATGTGACAGTCCAGTTGCCAGCTTACACGGTCTTGTGCATTGTGGCAGTAGCGATCGCCTTTTACTTACTTGGGCAAACGTTTTTCTGGAAACCGAAATCTCAGTATCGTCGCTTTGTATTTTACGGGTTAGGGGTTTATTTAGTATTAGTTGTAGCTGCTGATGTTGTTTTACCTACTGTGGTGCAATATTTAATTGTCCAACCTAATGAGTTGCAAAGAGAGCAAACCTACATTCAGCGGACTATTGCCTTGACTCGCCAAGCATTTGATTTAGAGGCGATTGATTCTAGAAGCTTCAACCCTCAAGGAACACTGACTGAAGCTGATATTCAAAAGAATGCCTTGACAATTCGGAATATTCGCCTGTGGGATGAGCGACCACTCTTAGAAACTAACCGTCAACTGCAACAAATTCGCCCGTATTATCAGTTCCCCGATGCCGATATTGATCGGTATACTCTGAAAACAGATGAACCTTCACCTCAGCCGCCAGTAACGCAGCAGGAAGCAGTTGAATCAACAGAACGGCGGCAGGTACTGATTGCCGCACGAGAATTAGATTATGGTGCCGTACCGCAGGAAGCTCAAACATGGGTTAATCGCCATTTAATTTATACCCACGGTTTCGGGTTTACTGTTAGTCCAGTTAATACAGTTGGGCCGGGTGGGCTACCAGAATATTTTGTTAAAGATATTAGCGGTAATAGTAGCGCTCTCACAACTTCTAATGAAGCCGTTCGTCAAAGTATTCCGATTGGACAACCGCGGATTTATTACGGTGAGATTACTAATACTTATGTAATGACTGGCACAAGAGTTAGAGAGCTAGACTATCCTAGCGGTAGTGACAATGTTTACAACTCTTACGAGGGTCTAGGTGGTGTCGAAATCGGTTCAGCATGGCGACGGTGGCTATTTGCGATGTATTTGAAAGATTGGCAGATGGTGCTGACGCGGGACTTTTTGCCAGATACAAAAGTGCTACTGCGGCGAAATGTTAAGCAAAGAATTCAAGCGATCGCACCTTTCCTGAAATATGACAGCGATCCCTATTTAGTGGCTGCTGCTGCTAATCAAGATTTTCCAAGTAATCCCAGTTATCTTTATTGGATTGTTGATGCTTACACAACGAGCGATCGCTATCCCTACTCAGATACTGGTAGCGATGGTATCAATTACATTCGCAATTCTATCAAGGTAGTGATTGATGCCTATCACGGTACTGTAAAGTTTTACATTGCCGATCGCAGCGACCCGATTATTGCCACTTGGTCAGCAATATTTCCTGAAATGTTCAAACCGCTCAGTACAATGCCAGTCAATCTCCGCAGTCATACCCGATATCCGGTGGACTTTTTCAAAATTCAATCTGAGCGGTTAATGACCTACCACATGACCGACCCCCAAGTATTTTACAATCGGGAAGACCAGTGGCAGATTCCTAATGAAATCTATGGCAGTGAACCCCGTCCGGTAGAGCCGTATTATTTGATTACTAGTTTACCCACCGTAGACTTTGAAGAATTTCTTCTGTTTTTACCCTATACTCCCAGACAGCGGACTAATTTAATCGCTTGGTTAGCGGCGCGATCGGATGGCAAAAACTACGGTAAGCTGGTGCTGTATGTCTTTCCTAAAGAACGCCTGATTTACGGAACAGAACAAATCGAGGCGCGGATTAACCAAGATCCAGTAATTTCTCAGCAAATTTCCTTATGGAATCGCCAGGGTTCGAGAGCTATTCAAGGCAATCTACTAGTAATTCCCATTCAGCAATCGCTGCTGTATGTCGAGCCAATCTATCTAGAAGCCACACAGAATAGTCTGCCAACCTTGGTACGGGTAGTGGTGGCTTACGAAAACCGGATTGTCATGGCGCAAACCTTAGAACAAGCATTGCAGGGAATCTTTAAACCAGAAGTTACACCAGCCCCAGCGATTATCCGTCCCTTTGAAGAAGCAGCCCCACCAGGTTAAGCGATTTTCAAACTGCACAATAACCTACTAGCTACCTCGACCTGCAATTATAAAAGGCACAAAAGTAGCTTAATGTACGAAACCGAACCGACTTCCAAGGTTGAGTATGCGTAAATAAAGTTAAATCATTATGCACTTTAACGCCATTGCTAGCCAAGGAAAGAAAATTACAGCAAGCGATGATTAATGCATTGTCAATCCATCTGCGTTGATGATCTACGCTGTTCGGAGAACTAAAGTGAACATAGAATTATTGACCAAACGCACAGAAGCATTGCACAAAGATTTAGCTTCTTTATATCAGACTGCTAATGTTTTGGGTTGGATTAGCCCAGAGTTACAGCCGCAAGCTTTTCAGGAACTCCTTAGCTCTGCAAAGATGGCGCACTTAGCAATGGAAGAACTGCGTCAGCAAAATGAGGAACTAATACAAACACAAAATTTGTTACAAGCAGAACGCGAACACTACCAAGATTTATTCGAGTTGGCACCAGATGGTTATTTAGTAACTAATGCAGAAGGCGTAATCCAAAAAGCAAACGCGGCGGCTGTTACATTACTCAATGTTTCAAAACAATTTCTGGTGGGTAAAGCCATGATTAACTTTATCTCACCAGAAGATCATCAGCACTTTTGCAGCGAACTTAACCAACTATCGCAATCAGACACAGCCAACGAATTAGTAATACGTTTGCAGCAACGTTATGGCGAGTTCTTGAATGCAGCTTTGAGAGTCACAGTTGTGCGCGATCGGCAGGGTAAAATAAAACATCTATACTGGCTGCTGCGTAACGTCACTGAGCAACAGCGAACCGAATCAATAAGCATTCAAAATGAGAGTGACATCATCCAAAACCGCCAATTGTATCAATATTCTAAAGGAGAAAATATTTGTCTCAGACCAAGAATGATTTGGTATGTTCATCAGGGAGTAGTCAAACTCAGTACTTTTTGTGAAACGGGCGAAGAAATTTTGATAGGTTTAGCCAAAGTAGGGATGGTTTTTGGCTCTAGTATGACTGGTTTAAACATTTACCAAGCAACAGCCCTGTGTGATGTTGAGTTGGTATCATTTGATGAAGCAGAAATAGCAGCCTCGCCAACGCTAAACCATAACCTGTTACTAAAAATTAATCGCAGGTTACAGCAAACAGAATGTTTATTATTCAATAGTGTAAGGCTCCATGTACAAGAGCGCTTGCACCATTTATTGCAACTTTTGAAACAGGAAATCGGTGAAACTGTATCGCAGGGAACTCGCCTAAGTGTTCGTTTTACACATGAAGATATCGCTAGTGCCTGCTGTACTACCAGAGTCACAATTACAAGATGTATGGGCATACTAGAACAACATGGTCTAATCAGTTTTGATTCCCAAAATCACATTATTTTGAAAGATTGATGTGATTTTTGTAGACAAAGTTAGCCGTAATTAATAATCCAGTATTCTTCTAGATAAGACAAGTGTCAAAATTGTGGATTTGGCTAAATGACTTAATAGGAAATCTTGAAAAAATGTGTTTATCTCTAAATAAAGTAGTGTAACCACCCGGAAGAAAGTACGGTTGACCTCATCTCTAAGAGATAGCTGCCAGATTATATTAAAGAAGTGTCAAGCAAAGCTAATTTGATGTAATGCGCTGACAGCCAACCGAAAAATAAATGGCTTTTACCTCAGATAAAAAGTAGTGTAACTACCCGAAAAAAGTACGGTTGACTCCATCTCTAAGAGATAGCTGCCAGATTATATTAAAGAAGTGTCAAGCAAAGCTAATTTGATGTAATGCGCTGACAGCCAACCGAAAAATAAATGGGTTTTACCTGAGATCCAAAGTAGTGTAACCACCCAGAATAAAGGCTAAGGCCCCCAAATTGTCACAAAGTGATAGCGGTAGGTGTAAGTGCAGTAATGTATGCAGCCGAGCCGTGCTAACAGACCAAGCGCTTGACCTCATTAATTATTGGTATTAGACAAGTAGACAAGTTGCTATGTAATCAAGAGGGTTTCTGAGTTTTAGATATTAAATTTGGTTATAAATTTCAAATTCAATATCTAAAACAAAGCCTAGATAGCTTTCTCCAATTAACAACTTGATTTTTAGATAAAAGCTCTCTTGCTCTGATGAGGAGGAGAGCTTTGCCATCCTGGTAAGGAGAAAATTTCCGAGTGAAAAAAAGGATTTTTGCAGTAGTATTAGCTCTTTTAACTTTTATTATGATTACATTTGCAGCTTCTACACAGAGTTCTCAAGATGTTCATAACGAGCAAATTAACGAACTCTATGTTTTTGGGGATAGTCTTTCAGATACAGGCAATATATTCAAGGCTACAAATGGACTTTACCCTCCTAGTCCTCCTTACTTTCAAGGACGTTATTCTAATGGTCCAATATGGGTAGAACATCTTAGCACTAAACTAGGATTGAATAATACCAAAATTATTAATTTTGCCTATGGTGGTTCGACTACTATCAGTGGTAATTTTAACGGCATTCCTGGGGCATTAGCGCAAGTTTATAGTTATACAAAATCGCAGCAAAAGTTAAACCCAAATGCGCTTTATATCGTTTGGGCTGGAGCCAATGATTATCTTTCTGGGGCTACTAATACTACTTCTGCGATCGCCAATTTATCTAATGCAGTTCAATCGTTGTTAACAGCCGGAGCTAAAACAGTTTTGGTAGCTAATTTACCTGATTTAGGTAAGATTCCAGCTACCTATAGTACTTTCTCTTCCAGTAACCTGAGTGCTATGACAAATCTGCATAATTTGGAATTGACTAAATCTATTAATTCACTTCAAAAAAAATTTGGTTTTGGCAATAAAATCATTCAACTTGATGTTAAGTCTCTATATCAAGAAGCAATTGCTAACCCAGCAAAATTTGATTTCACAAATGTGACTAGTTCTTGTCTATCTAATGTTACTACCTGTAGCAATCCAGACAAGTTTTTATTTTGGGACGGCATTCATCCAACAACGGCTGCTCATCGCATTTTAGCAGACGCAGCACTAAAAGCAATTTCAATATCGCGATAAATCCCAAAATAAAAAATCATGCAAAACTCAAAATCCTTTCCCTTTAACCTTTTTCCTAAGAGTGCAAAAATATATTTTTGCAAGAGGTCTATTAATTAAATATCAATATAAAAGGAGTTAAAAAACTGCGCTTTTTTTAACTCTCTATTCCCTATTTTCTTTCAGTTTTTCATCTGAAAACTTTCCTTTAAAAATTTCAGTGGCTTTTTTTACATCCCCCAAACTCCTTTTCAAAAGCTGTACATAACATATTAAATTACTGTGTAATAACCTGATAATCAAGGGGGAATAAAAAACATCCTACTTTTCCTACTTTTCCTACTTTTTATCTATAATATTTTCCTCTACATGGGCATTTTCCAATCAGATATGAAGATCAATATTAAAATTAAACTTATGAAATATTGCTTGTGTGATATTTATAATACACTAAAAAATATTCACCAATGATGAGCTAGAAAATTTATTATGTCTTTTTTATCTCAGAAAAATCAATTTTTAAATAAGTTTAATAGCCGAGATTTAAATGCTAGCCAGTTAAGTTGGCTAATTATATCTAGCATCTTTTTATTTTTAGGAACTACTGGTGGTGTCGTGCAAGTTAAAAAAACAGCACAGAAGTCAGGTTTCACGCTACAACTTTTACATACTTCCGACCAAGAAGCGGGTGTCCCAGCGCTGAAGGATGCACCGAACTTTTCGGCGGTGTTGAATGCACTCAAAAATCAGGATGCTAACGGTGATGGCAAACCTGATTATCCTAATACCTTAATCCTTTCATCTGGAGATGCTTATATTCCCAGTCCCTTCTTATTTGCTAGTGACACAGCTTTTGGTGGTCAGGGGCGAGGAGATATCTTAATTTTAAATGCTCTTGGGTTTGGTGCGATCGCCTTTGGTAATCACGAATTTGACTTAAATACGGGTGTTGTTGCTGACTTACTTCGTGCTAAAGAAGATTACCCAGGTACAAAATTTCCCTATCTCAGCGCGAATTTAGACTTCAGCACTGATAAAGACCTAGCAAAATTAGTTACTGCTGATGGACAAGAAGCAAGTAAAATTCCCAATAAAATTGCCCGTAGCACCATTATTACTGTCAATGGTGAAAAAATTGCTGTGGTTGGAGCGACAACTCCCACACTGCGGACTATTTCTTCTCCTGGTGGTGTAACTGTGTTGCCTAAAAAATTTAATAGCCGTGATACCGCAGATATTGCCGCCTTAGCTGCTGAAATTCAAACTTCTGTTGATACGCTGCTGACAAAAAACCCAGAGATTAATAAAGTCATTCTATTGGCACACATGCAGCAAATTGCGATTGAGCAAAAGCTAGCACAATTACTTAAGGGAGTAGATATTATTGTTGCTGGTGGTTCTAATACCTTACTAGCCGACAAAACAGACCGTCTGCGAATGGGTGATAAGTCTGCTGGAACTTATCCAATCATTAAAAAAGCCGCAGATGGTAATCCGATAGCTGTAGTTAATACCGATGGAAACTATCGCTATGTTGGTCGTTTAGTAGTTAACTTTGATGCCAAGGGAGTGATTATTCCTAAAAGTATTGACCCTAAAATTAGTGGTGCTTATGCGACTGATTCCCAAGGGGTAGCAGCTGTAGGTGGGAAACCCGATGCCAAAATTGTTGCCATTACAGAAGCGCTCAAAAAAGTGATTATTGCCCAAGATAGTCAGATTTTTGGGAAAACCAACGTTTTCCTCAACGGCTGGCGGGGTGATGTCCGCACCCAAGAAACCAATTTCGGGAATTTGACAGCCGAAGCTAATTTAGCGATCGCTAAACGATACGATCCTAAAACTGTTATTTCTATTAAAAATGGTGGTGGTATCCGTGACAATATTGGTATCTATACCTTTCCCCCAGGTTCGACTCGCTCACAGGATGTTATCAAACTGCCACCCCAAGCCAATCCTGTAGCAGGTAAGAAAGAAAAAGAAATTTCTCAACTTGATATCAGCAATGCTTTACGGTTCAACAATGGCTTGACTTTAGTGACTTTAAATGCTGAAGAACTACTAGCAGTGATTGAACATAGTGTCGCAGCCATAGCACCCGGTGCAACCCCTGGCAGTTTTCCGCAAGTAGCGGGATTAGCCTTTAGCTTTGACCCAGATTTACCAGCAGGTAAACGTGTTAAATCCCTGGTTATCAAAGATGGGAAAGGCAAAATTATTGATGTAGTAGTGAAAAATGCAGAGTTAGTGGGTGACTCTAATCGTATCTTCCGCGCTGTCACCTTAAACTTTCTCGCAAATGGTGGTGATGGTTATCCTTTTCCTAAAACTAAACGGGTTGATTTGACATCAAAAGATGCTAAACGTACAGGTTTAGCTACCTTTGCTGCTGATGGTTCTGAACAAGATGCATTAGCAGAATATCTGGCTGCTAACTTTAAGCAGATTCCATTTGCTCAGGAGGATGTACCACCTACCGAAGATACTCGCATTCAAAATCTGAAGCTGCATGAAGAAGAGGGGAACGGGGAAGGGATAAAGGGGAAGGGGTAAAGGAATGGAATTTTTCCTTTCCCTTTAACCTTTCCCCTTTCTTCTTTCCCCCTGCATTTATACCCGTAGGGAAAAGTTTTTAATTATTTCCCTTTACCCTTTAACCTTTACCCTTTCCCCTTTCCCCCTGCATTTATACTCGTAGAGAAAAGTTTTTAATTATTTCCCTTTACCCTTTACCCTTTACCCTTCTCAATAAAGATGTGGTATTTTGAATCAATGGTCAAAATTCCAGTCATTGATTTCACTAATTTTACTAAGAGCAACGCAATAACTCGACAAGCTGTCATCAAACAAATCTATGAAGCTTGTCATGAAATTGGCTTCATGTATTTGCAAAATTCTGCAATATCAAAAGAGCTAATCAAGGAAGTATTCAATCACAGCAAATCTTTTTTCAATTTACCTTTGGAAGTTAAGCAAAAGCAAGCTTGGAGTGATGAATTGAGTAATATGGGTTACGTTGGGATTGAGAGAGAACGTCTTGACCCCAATAAACCAGGCGACTTAAAAGAGGCGTTTAATGTCAACAAACAAGCCGTAGGGATAAATGCTTCTCTTGTTATCTTCTATGATAATTGTACAGAACTTGCTAATACGATATTACAAGCTTATGCGTTGGCGTTGGAATTGCCAGAAGATTTTTTTACTATAAGACATAATCAACAAAATCATACCTTGCGCTTACTCCACTATCCACCATTGCAGACACCACCAAAACCCGGACAGGTGCGTGCTGGTGAACATTCCGATTATGGCAGTATTACCTTACTTTTCCAAGATGACATTGGCGGGTTAGAAGTACAGACAGTATCTGGAGAGTGGATTGTTGCGCCTGCAATTCCTGATACTGTAATAGTCAATACTGGCGATTTAATGCAACGGTGGACAAATCATCGATTTTGCTCAACTAAGCACCGAGTGATGATTCCCAGTGATGATAGGGTAAATCAGTCTCGGTATTCTATGGCTTTTTTCTGTCATCCTAATGATGATACAGAAATTACTTGTTTGGAGAGTTGCCAAAAAGAACAATCGCCTATCTATGCCCCTATCCTTGCGGGAGAATATCTTTTAAGCCGTTTACAAGCAACTTATGGTAATTCGTAATTAAAAAAGACATTTAAGATGAAAACCTACGACTGGATTGTGGTTGGCGGCGGAATTACGGGTGCTGCACTCGCTCATGAACTTGCTAAAACTGGCTTTTCTGTACTTTTGTTGGAGCAACACAGCAGACCAGAGAATGCAACTCGCTATAGTTATGGTGGGCTTGCCTATTGGTCGGGTACTACACCACTAACTCGGCTATTGTGCGAAGAAGCGATCGCACGTTATCATATCTTATCTCAAGAGTTAGACGCTGATATTCAATTTCGAGAATTAGATTTATTACTGACTATTTCAGCCGATAACGACCCAGAAGCAACTGCTGCATTTTATAATGATTGTGCCATTCCACCCCGTTTACTCGATATTCAAGAAGCTTGTGAGTTGGAACCGCAGCTAAATCGAGAAACGATATCTGGGGCTTTAACTGTCAAACACGGTCATATTAACCCAGAAAAAACGGCACAAGCTTACATCCAAGCTTTTGAGCGGGCTGGGGGTGAAGTGCAGATTACCCAAGTTTTGCAAGTATTGCAAGATGGTGTCCAAACCACCAGTGCAACTTTTCACAGCGCTAACGTTGTCGTTTGTGCGGGTGGACTCAGCCGCCAGCTTCTCAAATCTGCTGGTGTTTCCATCAAGCTGTATTTTACCCACGAAGAAATCATTGAAACCCCAGCCGTTGATGTCAGGTTACGCACCTTAGTTATGCCGGCGAATCAGCAACGGTTTCAACTAGAAGCTGAATCTAGTCAAGTTGATGAATTATGGGATGAACTTGGTAATGATTTAGTACCAGCGATTTTAGATGTGGGTGCAATTCAGTTTCAAGATGGTAGTATCCGCATCGGTCAAATTAGCCGTGCGATCGCAGATCCTCATGCCAAGGTAAACTCAGATGTAAGCGAAAAATGGTTGCGAAAAGGTGTTGGTCAAATTTTACCAGCATTGGAGAATTTACCAGGGACTTGGTATCACTGCTTAGTGGCATTTAGTAGCAATCAACTTCCCTTAATTGGTGCTATTCCAGGATTGGAAGGCGTTCAGGTTTTCTCTGGATTTAGTAATCCCCTAGTACTTATACCACCTTTGGCAAAGCGCTTTGCTAATTTTGCAACTGGTCATGAAGATGAAATTATTACACAAATGCTAATCTAAAAGCCCGCAGGGAAAAACACAAATATTACTGATGCTGACACATTAAGCGCTGCACTGATTTTAATTCAATCTCAAACTTGGTTAATTGACAATAGTGCATCTTGTCTGTCTAAATAAATAATTAGAGTTCGCCTAATTTTCAGTAAAGGAATAGCAGCAATGTCTTCCATTGAGGACAACAAAATCATTGCTCAACGGTGGATTGAACTTATTAGCGAGCATAAAATCGAAGAAATTTGCGAGATAACCGCCCCGAATTGGAAAATGCACGGTGGTTTACCAGGACTTCCCCTTGGCCCTGAAGGGGTACGCAAACTCTTTGGTTCATTTGGCCCTATCCAGCAGAAATGGACAATTGAAGACGTAATCGCTGAAGGTGACAAAGTTGTTGTGCGTGCGACTAATACCTGCATCCAAGAGAGTTTTCTTGGCATACCAAGTCGCGGCCGTCAACAGACATTCACTGCTACATTCATTCATTATATTGCTGACGGCAAGATAATTGAAACCTGGCGAAACGCTGACGACCTTGGACGGGTTCTTCAACTTGGGGCACGGATTGAACCAGGAATATCTGAGTAATAGCAATAGTTGATTAAAACTATTGTTGTATTAACCAGCTATCTGTTCAGCACAGACCAGAATTTTGAAAAGAGATAAGTAAATAAACATAATTAAACATAAAATAAACTCCTAGTTTGTAGTGAGCGATTTATCGCTCAGAGCAAGGATTATCAAGACTAAAGTCCTTACTACAAACAATAAATTTATTTATGCCTAGATACTTAGCAGTTTTTAACTGTCTAGAATCAAAGATGTTCGCGGAAGAGAAAGGTTTTCTTCTTCCATAACGTATTGCATAGATATGAGAATCTTTATAAAGTTAATAAAGCTTAATCTTAAAAAGTTTGTTTTTTATTACAAAAACAAACTTTTTTGTATAATACGTCACTTTTTACTAGTAAACTATCGCACTAATATCACACTTTAAAGATTGATATTGTCAGCTTTCTATAAGTTGGCTGATTCATCAGCAGGAAAATTCATAAAAAGATGAGAAGACAATTTAACCGACGCAAGTTTATAATCTACGGTTCTTTAACTTTTGGAAGCAGCTTTTTTTTGAAAGCTTGCGCGAATAGTTCTCCAACTGCGACACAGAGTCCAGCCGTGACTCCCACTGCTTCACCAGCGGCGGCGACTACTGGTGACACGATCAAAGTAGGTATTTTGCACTCTCTGAGTGGTACGATGTCTATTAGTGAAAAAAGCGTTGTTGATGCTGAAAAGTTAGCAATCAAAGAAATTAACGCTGCTGGTGGTGTTTTAGGTAAGCAAATTGAAGCAATTACCGAAGATGGCGCTTCTAACTGGGATACTTTTAGAGAAAAGGCAACCAAGCTAATTGATCAAGATAAAGTCGCTGTAGTTTTTGGTTGTTGGACTTCTGCTAGCCGCAAGAACGTTAAGCCAGTATTCGAGAGCAAAAACCATATGCTCTGGTATCCTGTGCAATATGAAGGTCAAGAGTGTTCTAAAAATATTTTCTACACTGGCGCTGCACCCAATCAACAAATCGAACCATCTGTTGATTGGCTGTTAAAAAATAAGGGCAAAGAATTCTTCTTAGTTGGCTCTGACTACGTTTTTCCCCGGACAGCTAATACAATCATTAAAGCTCAACTAGAAGCTTTAGGCGGAAAAACAGTTGGTGAAGATTATTTACCTCTAGGCAATACAGAAGTTACACCAATTATCACTAAAATCAAGCAAAATTTGCCCAATGGTGGCGTGATTTACAACACCTTAAATGGTGATAGCAACGTTGCTTTCTTCAAACAATTAAAAGGGGCTGGATTGACACCAGATAAATATCCCTCCATGTCTGTAAGTATTGCCGAAGAAGAAGTCAAAGCAATTGGTGTAGAGTATCTCAAAGGTCATTATGCAGCTTGGAACTATTTCCAAACAGTAGACACACCTGCTAATAAGAAGTTTGTAGCAGCTTTCAAAAAAGAGTATGGTGAAAATCGGGTGACAAATGACCCAATGGAAGCAGCATACGTTGCAGTTTATTTGTGGAAACAAGCAGTCCAAAAAGCTGGTACTACAGATATAGCTAAGGTAAGTGCTGCGGCTTATGGCCAAACTCTAGATGCACCTGAAGGTAAAGTGACAATGGATGCCAATCATCACATATCCAAAATCGTGCGGATTGGTCAAGTTAGACAAGATGGTTTATTTGATATTGTCTATGCTACTCCAACAGCGGTTGAGCCAGTTCCTTGGAATCAATTTGTGAAAGAAACTAAGGGATTTGCTTGTGATTGGAGTGACCCTGCTAAGGGTGGTAAGTTCAAGAAAACCTAAATAATTCGTAATTCGTAATTTGTAATATTCTCGTTTCCAGGTTCTACCTGGAAATGCTGCTCGTTGGGCTGCTGCCGTGAGTCAGGAGGCGGAGCCTCCTAATAGGCATTCCCAGTCTGAGACTGGGAACGAGGTACACGAGATACTAACTACTCGCTGATAGCTGTTGTGGAGAAATAAGTGTTAGCAGGATTTTTAGAAGCTGTATTTAATGGTATTAGTATTGGCGCGGTATTATTAATTGCTGCTTTGGGGCTGGCGATTATATTTGGATTGATGGGCGTCATCAATATGGCGCATGGTGAATTGATGATGTTCGGCGCTTATACAACATTTGTTGTGCAAAATGTTTGCAAACAATTGGGTGGGGTGTGGTTTGAAGTTTATATATTTTTGGCTTTGATTATTGCTTTTATCTTCACGGCTGCTGTGGGATTAATTCTAGAAAAAGGTGTGATTCGTTATCTCTATGGACGCCCATTAGAAACTTTACTAGCAACTTGGGGAGTAAGTTTAATTTTTCAGCAGTTTGTTCGCAGTGTGAATTGGGTATTGATAATTGGTATCGGCTTATTTTCTCTGCTGTTTTTTGGAGGTTTATGGATTTTAAATTCTCGCACTGATTTGGGAAGGGTTCGTAACTGGATTGTGGCGGTGATATTTTTATTATCCCTGGGGGTAACAATCACAACAGGCAAATTATTGAGTCAAACTTATCAGTTAGCAGTGACTCAACCTTGGTTTGGCGCTCAAAATGTGGATGTAACAGCACCGACTTGGTTACAAGCAGGGATATCTTTAGGTGGTGTGCAATTGCCCTTTGCCAGATTATTTATTATTGCTTTAACAATAATCTGTGTGGCAGGAATTTACTTATTTTTACAACGTTCTAGCTGGGGTTTAAGAATTCGGGCGGTGACACAAAACCGGAGTATGAGTGCTTGTTTGGGTATCCCAACTCAAAAGGTGGACGCAATTACTTTTGCACTGGGTTCTGGTTTAGCTGGTGTCGCTGGATGTGCAATTAGTTTACTCGGTTCTGTGGGGCCAAATACCGGACAAAACTATATTATTGATACTTTTATGGTGGTTGTCGTTGGAGGTGTGGGCAATTTAGCCGGGACGATTGTGGCTGCTTTGGGTATTGGTACGGCTAATTTTTTAATTGGTTCTGGTACTTTGGCTTTATTGTTGAGTTCTGTTAAACCTTTGGCTGATTTGTTTACTTTTTTTGCGACGACGAGTATGGCTAAGGTGATGGTGTTTGCGCTGATTATTGTGTTTTTGCAGTGGAAGCCTGGAGGGATTTTTCCGCAGAAGGGACGTACTGTTGATGTTTAAGCCGCAGAGATGCAGAGGACGCAGAGAATGAGAAAGAAGGGGGGATTATTAATTGAAGTTGGGGTGGCGATCGCGATCGCACTCTTCCTCATCATCATTATGCCACTGCTACTGTCGGAGTTTCGCCTAAATTTGTTGGGGCGATTTTTATCACTGGCGATCGCAGCTTTGGGTATCGATTTGATTTGGGGGTATACTGGTTTACTAAGTTTGGGACATGGTATTTTCTTTGGTTTGGGTGGATATGCGATCGCAATGTACCTGAAGCTGCAAGTCCCTACTGGAGAATTGCCTGATTTCATGGGGCTTTATGGAGTTACGGAACTTCCCGCGTTTTGGCAACCTTTTTATTCTTTTCCTTTGACAATAGCTTTGGTGGTATTAATTCCGGGGTTGTTGGCGGGATTGTTAGGATATTTGGTTTTCCGAAATCGCCTTAAGGGAGTTTATTTTTCCATCTTGACTCAAGCCGGAACGATTGTATTTTTCAACTTCTTTAATGGTCAACAACAATTTTTCAACGGCACGAATGGACTGATAGATTTTACAACTTTGTTTGGGGCAACGGTCAGCGATGCCAAAACGCAGTTTGTTTTCTACACGCTGACGGTAGTGTTTCTCGCAATCACCTACGGGATTTGTCGTTGGTTGACAACTGGACGCTTTGGGAGGTTGCTGATAGCGATTCGTGATGATGAAAGTCGGGTAAGATTTTCTGGCTACGACCCTACAGATTTTAAGGTGTTGGTGTTTGCAGTTTCCGGTGCGATCGCAGGTATAGCAGGAGCATTTTACACCATTCAAAGTGGTTCTGTCTCACCTAGAGCAATGGATATTGCCTTTTCGATTGAAATGGTGATTTGGGTAGCAGTAGGCGGACGCGCTACTTTAATTGGCGCGATTGTCGGAACTTTGTTAGTCAATTATGCCCGTACTTTTTTAAGCGAACAATTTGCCGAAATCTGGCTATTTTTCCAAGGCGCACTATTTTTGATAGTCGTCACAGTCCTTCCTGACGGCATCGTGGGATGGTTGCGTAGTCAGAATATTTCTCTTTTCAACCGCCGTCAAGAAATTGCTACATATCCCACCTTGGAAGAAGACCCGGAAGTGCAACATGAACGCGAAAATATTGGAAACTGAAAACGTAACTGTTAGCTTTGACGGTTTTAAGGCTTTAAACCAGCTTAACTTTAGTATGGATGTGGGTGAATTACGAGTAGTAATTGGCCCGAATGGTGCGGGAAAGACAACCTTTTTGGATGTAATTACGGGTAAAGTTCAGCCAACAGTGGGGCGAGTTTTATTCAAAGGAAGAAATCTGCGTTCTTTACCTGAATATAAAATTGCCCGATTGGGAATTGGGCGCAAGTTTCAAACACCCCGCATTTACCTTAACTTAACGCCCCGTGAAAATTTAGAAATTACCAGTAATAAGAAGAAGAATGTCTTTTCTACTTTGCTGGAACGTTCTCATGCTGTTGAAAAGAATAATATTAAAGGATTATTAGAAACCATCGGGTTAACGCCGAAAGCTGATATCAGAGCAGCTTTGCTATCTCACGGAGAAAAGCAACGTTTAGAAATTGGGATGTTAGTAGCACAGTCTCCAGATTTATTACTTGTTGATGAACCCGTTGCTGGTTTAACAGATGAAGAAACATACAATATTGGCGAACTGCTTTTAGCACTAGCGCAGAGTCATTCAATTTTAGTAATTGAACATGATATGGAATTTGTGCGTCAAATTGCCAAGAAAGTGACAGTATTACATGAAGGTTCTGTGCTGTGCGAAGGTAATTTTGAAGAAGTGCAAAATGACTCCCGTGTAATTGAAGTATATTTGGGAAAACAGGAAGACTAAATTTTTAGCTCTACAAGGCTTAGATATACTATAGTCACAAGCTTAGTGGATGAGGAAATATGAGATTTAATGTAACGGTCGATCGTGATGAAGATGGTGCATGGATAGTAGAATGCCCCAGCATTCCGGGTTGTGTCAGTCAAGGTCAGACTAAGGAAGAAGCACTAGAAAATATCAAAGATGCGATAGCTGCCTGCCTACAAGTTCGTGCCGAGCGCGGTTTGCCACTTACCATAGAGACTCACCAAGTAGAGGTTGTGGCTTAGTTATGGCGTCTACTCTTCCTATTCTTAGTGGACGTGAAGTTGTTCGTGTATTTGAGTTATTTGGTTGGGAAGTTGCACGTCAAAGTGGAAGCCATATCATCCTGGTTAAGGAAGGAGAATTAGCCACATTGTCTGTTCCTGAGCATCGTGAAGTAGCAAAAGGAACGTTGCGAACTTTGATTCGCACTGCTGGGCTTACAGTTAACGAGTTTGTTTCTGCAATTTGATGCGGAGTGCATCCCAGTTTTTATTTTTCAATAAGATTCTATTTCCCTAGAAATTATGGCCGGTTTGCGCTGTTAAACACCTGCTCTACTGTTAGCGCCCAATCAGCAATTACTACTGATTCCATGCAAGTCGCACCTGTAAATACCTTATCCTCATACTGTCCCTCTACCCACTGGCAAATCGTAATTTGTTGTATCTGTGGGTCAACAATCCAATACTCTAATATTTGCCTAGCAGCATACTCTGTCCGCTTATAGCGATAATCACGAACACTGTTTGCTGTTCCTGGAGAAACAATTTCAATCACCAGTGTCGGTGGCGGCATATCACGGGTGAGGGTAGCACGAGTAGCACCGATAAGGGCAGCATAAGATTCTTCTGTGTGAACCATTAAGTCAGGTAAACGACATCTCGCCCGTCGCCCCGCCACCTCAATTTCTGTATCTTTGTGAGCAACTAAATAAAAGGGGAAATGTTTTAGTAGCTCAACAAATAGAAATCTTGCCAGATTGCTATTTTCCTGACTTTCTGGTGGCATCTCGACTAATTCTCCATCCACCAACTCATAGCGCGTGTCTGTACCATCGTCATAGGTAAGATATTCTTCAAAGGTCAGCAGTTTTTGAGTTTTCGTCCTTTGGGTCATTTGCTTTGCTTTCTTACCATACATAGACTACCACTAAATGATAGTGTGGTGAAGAAGTACATCATAATGACTGGAAAAAGAAACTCCACATTTTTTCCATTCTTGCGCTTATCAGTTGATGCACAGCTTGGATATTGCCTAGCGATATCTACAAGGGGCGGTGACGGTGGTTTGCGTAACGTGTCGCAGACAAGACTTGCTAATGCGGCGGTGTATACACAAATCAAATTACCTCATTTTCTATGCGGTTTTATCATTCTTATCTGATGCTTGTTCTGCAATATTTTTTAAGCGGCTCGCTCTCATTTTGCGGAGGCGATCGCTATTACGAACACCACCCGCCATTTCATATTCAGCGCTGTCTTTACCGTACTTGATAGCAACCACCATTAACATTTTCTCAGAAAACTGCTTCAAGTTTTTTTCCATCTCTTCAACTTCTGTTAAAGTAGAGTCAACTATAGCCAGAGCGCTATTATGAACATCAATTTTATTACGTAACTGTTCGATTGAATCAATCAGTTTTTCTAAAGTATAATCTTGTTCAAATTTAATGCTTGGAATAATCGATTTCATTCCAGATGCTCTTAATTCAGCTTTTTCTAAAACGCGGGATGTACGTTTTTGACGAGACATAAATTTGCTCTTTTAAGATACTTCTAGAGCTAGTTTGCCTTAATTAAACCCGATTCTGGTTCAGCATAAATCGCAAATTGCGATCGCAAAATTTTTAGCTTATACCAGTAATATCTCGGTATATAATTACTCATGTACGAGGGTAAGAGGTAAAAAACACGAGAGTAGTCGCTACAGACTTGGGAGTAGTCGCTACAGACTTGGGAGTAGTCGCTACAGA